>BNTQ01000092.1 GCA_025996715.1 Bacteroidia bacterium
GCAACAATAAATTCATTATTCATTAAAAAAAATGTTATACCATTTATTCAAATACTTAGGCGCAGCCTACGATATTCCGGGCGCGCGGTTGTTCGACTACATTTCGTTTCGGGCTGGGATGGGTGTAGTGCTGTCGTTGCTGATTGGCATTGTCATTGGGAAGCGAGTGATTTTGCTTCTCAAACGCAAAACCATTGGCGAAGATATTCGCGACCTTGGACTCGAAGGGCAAATGCAGAAAAAAGGCACGCCCACAATGGGCGGCATCATCATTCTCATTTCCATTTTAGTACCCGTTTTGCTGTTTGCCAACCTCACCAATATGTACACATGGCTGATGATTATTACCTTGGTGGGGCTAAGTTTTCTGGGATTTTTGGACGATTATATTAAGGTATTCAAAAAAAATAAAAAGGGATTGCGCGGCGGTTTCAAAATTGCAGGGCAAGCGTTAATCGGCATCACAGTGAGTATGACGCTCTATTTGCACGGCGATTTTGTGGTGCGCGAAAGGACTTTGCCCACGGCGCCCAATGCGCAGCGCGTTGTCATCGGCAGTGGCGAAAACACACGCGCCGTCTATGTTGGCAAGCCGCAAAAAAATACTATTACCACCATTCCATTTTTCAAAAATAATGAATTTGACTACAAAATGTTGGTGCCGAGTTTTCTCGGCGAACACGCTGAAACGGCGGGCTGGATTGTGTTTATGATAGTCTGCATATTTGTCATAATGGCGGTATCCAACGGCGCCAACCTCACCGATGGTATGGATGGGCTGGCAACAGGAGTGTCCATTTTTATTGGCACAACGCTGGGCATCCTTGCCTATCTGTCCAACAACATCATCTACGCCGACTACCTGCAAATTATGTACATCCCCAATTCGGGCGAGGTGGTTGTGTTTATGGCGGCGGTGGTGGGAGCGCTCATTGGTTTTTTGTGGTACAACACCTATCCATCGCAAGTGTTTATGGGCGATACAGGAAGTTTGGCGTTGGGCGGCGTTATTGCAGTGTGCGCCATCATCATTCGCAAAGAGTTGCTGATACCTATACTCTGCGGCATTTTTCTTGCCGAAAGTTGTTCGGTGATTATACAGGTAACATATTTCAAATACACCAAACGCAAGTACGGCGCGGGACGCCGCGTATTCTTAATGTCGCCCCTGCACCACCATTATCAAAAAAAAGGCTTCCACGAAACAAAAATAGTTGTGCGGTTTTGCATTGTGGCAGCACTGCTGGCGATTGTTACGATACTGACGTTGAAGGTAAGGTAATTTTTACAATGGACAATTTACAATGGACAATGGACAATTATACCAAACAATAAAAGTAGTGGTTATGAAAGAGAATATATTGAGAGATAAATCGTATGCGTTTGCATTGAGGATAGTCAAGGCGTACAAATTTTTGAGTCAAGAGCAAAGGGAGTTTGTGTTGTCAAAACAACTGTTGCGTAGTGGAACATCCATAGGTGCAATGGTGCGAGAATCCGAGCACGCACAATCCACCGCAGATTTTGTAAATAAATTGAGCGTTGCGCTCAAAGAAGCCAACGAAACCGAGTATTGGCTTATGTTATTGAAAGATACAGGTTATATCAACAAAGAAGTTTTTATGTCAATAGTAGAAGATTGCAAAGAATTACTGCGGCTACTCATAAGTAGTATCAAAACAGCCAAACAACGAAGAACAAATGAAACATAACGAATCATTATCCATTGTTCATTGTCCATTGTCCATTGTAATATTGGGCGGCGGCGAGAGCGGCGTGGGCAGTGCAATCCTTGCAAAAAAACAGGGGTTCAATGTGTTGCTGTCCGATAGTGGAACGCTCAAAAACGAATATCGACAAGCCTTGCAGGACAATGGAATAAAATTTGAAGAGGGTGGGCACACCGAAGAAATTGTTTTGCAGGCGAGTGAAATTATCAAAAGTCCGGGCATCCCCAACACCGCAAAGATAGTGGCGGCGGCGGTTGCCAAGGGTATATCGGTGGTGTCCGAGATAGAATTTGCAGCGCGTTACACCAATGCCCAAATGATTTGCATCACGGGCAGCAACGGCAAAACCACCACCACATCGCTGATTTACAAAATAATGAAAGACGCAGGAATGAACGTGGGCTTGGGCGGCAACATCGGCAAGAGTTTTGCGTGGCAGGTGGCGAGCGAAAATTTTGATTACTACGTGTTGGAGTTGAGTTCGTTTCAGTTGGACAATATGTACGATTTTCGCGCCAATGTGGCGATTTTGTTGAACATCACGCCCGACCATTTGGACAGGTACGACCACAAACTTGAAAATTATGCGCGCTCAAAATTCCGCATCGCACAAAATATGACCCAAGACGACGCGTTTATTTATTGCGCCGAAGACCCTGTTACAATGCAGTATTTACGCGAGTTCGACATCAAAGCCCAAAAAATACCTTTT
The DNA here is from genome assembly GCA_025996715.1 of Bacteroidia bacterium. Classification (GTDB taxonomy): domain Bacteria; phylum Bacteroidota; class Bacteroidia; order Bacteroidales; family UBA932; genus BNTQ01. Next base: position 2,443 of record BNTQ01000092.1, read on the forward strand.
GCATTAAATCCATCATCCATCATCAATCAAAAAACGGATTACGCTTGTATTCACCATCAAATTTTAACATCTATGTACAACAACGAAACGTTTACCGTATTGGTAGAAGAACTTTCTTTGAAAGGGAAGCACAATCAGTACAACTCAATGGCAGCAACGCTTGCGGGGCAGGTGCATCACATCAAAAAAGACAGCATCCGCGAAAGTTTGCGCACGTTTGCCAACATCGAGCATCGTTTGGAGCACGTGCTCAAAGTGCGCGGCGTGCTGTTTATCAACGATAGCAAAGCCACCAACATCAACTCGGCGTGGTATGCGCTGGAGAGCATGGAGGCGCCCACAGTGTGGATTGCAGGCGGCACCGACAAAGGCAACGACTACCGTGAACTCGCCGATTTGGTGCGGCAAAAAGTAAAAGCCATTGTTTGCTTGGGTGTGGACAATGCCAAAATTATTGCAGCGTTTTCTAAAATTGTACCCACCATTGTAGAAACTTGTTCGGCAAAAGATGCCGTGCAAGCAGCCTATCATTTGGCAGCAAAAGGCGACACAGTATTGCTTTCGCCGGCGTGTGCAAGTTTTGATTTATTCAAAAATTATGAAGACCGCGGGCAGCAGTTTAAAGAAGCAGTAAAAAATTTGTAATCAAATTATGACTTTATTTTTATATTAGAAATGAACATTTTTAGCAAAATAAATCTCAAAGGCGACCGCGGTATTTGGGTGGTAATGATTCTATTGTCGATGGCTTCCATTCTTATGGTATATTCATCGGCAGCAGGCATTGGACAACCTTGGAATTATCTCGGCAAACAGACACTCGGTTTGATAGGAGGTCTTTTTTTAGCATACATCCTATCGCATATTCCGTCTTCGTATTTTAAGGGAAGTGCCATTATAATTTTCATCATCAGCATCGTTTTAATGGTACTATTGTTGAAGTTCGGTGTACTCAGGAACGGCGCGCGCCGCATACTTTGTTTTTTTCAACCCATAGAATTTGTAAAAATAGGCTTGCTCATTTTTACAGCAAAAATGTTAGAAATTTATCAACAGAAACCCAAAACCATCAAGAGTTATTTACTCGTATTGGTGCCCATTATCGGCGTTTGCTTTTTGATTTTTCTTTCCAGTTTTTCATCTGCATTGATATTAGGAGTATCGTGTTTTATTATGATGTGCGTTGCGGGAATACGGCGTAAACACTTGTTGGCAACGGTGTTGGTTGCCATTGGGATATTGCTCATAGGAATAGGCATTACAGTAGTTACTGTGAAGTACACCAAAGCATTGCGTGACAGTGGTAAAAAAGTAGAAGGTATAACTTTGACTATTGAAAAAGCCCTGTACAAAACTCGTCTTCCCACTGTTGTCAGCCGTTCGGGTTTATTAAAAGATGATAATCAACCAACAAAAAATAATCAACACCTCAAAAAATACGAACAAGCGGATTACGCTCGTTTGGCCATCGCTTCCAGTGGACTTATAGGCAAGGGAGTGGGCAAAAGCACGTTCCGCTATTATTTGCCGGAGGCTTTTAGTGATTTTATTTTTACTATTACTGTTGAAGAATGGGGCATCCTATTCACAATTGTGTTGATACTCTTCTATTTTTTGTTATTTCCGTGGCGTGTAGGGGTCATTATAGCCAAGTCCAATACTTATTTTCCAACGTTTTTGGTTGTCGGAATTACGCTGCAAATTACCCTGCAAGCATTGGTACACATGGGCGTTTCAACAGGTTTTTTTCCTGTAACAGGGCAAAATTTACCGCTCGTAAGTCAAGGATTGTCAAATGTATTTAGCACCTGCATTATGTTTGGGATAGTGCTTAGCATCAGTCGCGAGGTGCGCACAAAATCACAAGCACAAGTAGAATCAATTAGTATCAAAAATGCCTCTAATATCTAAAAAAAATAACGTATGGCACACATTATTATCAGCGGCGGCGGCACAGGAGGGCACATTTTTCCTGCCATTTCTATCGCCCGCGCTTTGCAAGATGCAAACAAGAGCATCGAGATTCTTTTTGTAGGCGCAGAGGGACGAATGGAAATGGAAAAAGTTCCGTCCGCAGGCTATGCCATCAAAGGCTTGCCTATTGCCGGTATCCAACGAAATGCGTTGTGGAAAAATGTAAAACTACCCTTCAAAATTTTACGAAGTTTGAACAAGGCTTCAAAAATTATTAGCGATTTCAAACCCGATGCAGTGGTGGGAGTGGGCGGCTACGCGAGTGCGCCTGTCCTCTGGGTTGCCCAAAACAAAGGCATTCCCACGCTCATTCAAGAGCAAAATTCTTATGCCGGCTTGAGCAATAAATTGCTGGCGCGCCGGGCAAAAAAAATCTGTGTCGCCTACGCGGGGATGGAGCGGTTTTTTAAAAAGCGAAAAATCATTTTCACCGGAAACCCCGTCCGGCAAGACTTGCAGAATGTTGGCAACTTGCGCAGCCAAGCCTTGGCACACTTTGGATTGGATGCCAACAAAAAAACAATTGTGATTTTGGGCGGCAGTTTGGGGGCACGCACGCTCAACCAAAGTGTGTTGGCTCATTGGCAAAAAATTGTTGCTACCAAACAGATACAGGTGATTTGGCAAGTGGGCAAATTGTACGAAAAATTGATTGCCGAACAACTCAAAAACAAAAGCATTGATAACATCCATATAGTGAGTTTTATTCAACGTATGGACTATGCTTTTGCGGCTGCCGATTTAGTAATATCAAGGGCTGGCGCAGGCACCATATCAGAATTGTGTGTGGTGGGCAAGCCCTGCATTCTTGTGCCGTCGCCCAACGTAGCCGAAGACCATCAAACCAAAAATGCAATGGCATTGGTGCAAAAGCAAGCAGCCGTAATGGTTACAGACATTGCTGCACCCGCCACGCTCATTCATACCGCATTGCATCTATTGCAGGATAGTGAGCGTTTGCAAGGATTAGCAAAAAATATAGCCGCATTGGCATTGCCCGATGCTGCAAAAGAAATAGCGCAAAAAGTTCTACAACTTATTGATACACAAGGAGTCAAAAAATGAATAACATCTATTTTATCGGTATTGGCGGCATTGGGATGAGTGCCTTGGCACGCTATTTTTTGCACTATGGCAACAAGGTGGCAGGCTACGACCGCACACGCTCGCCGCTCACTTGCGAATTGGCAGCAGAAGGTATTTCCATTCATTACGATGATGGCGTAAGCCTTATCCCCACTGAGTTTAAGAGCAACAACACCTTAGTGATATACACCCCCGCAGTGGGCGATGATAATGCGGAATTGCAGTATTTTCAACAGAATGGCAACAAAATCATCAAGCGTTCTGCTGCATTGGGCGTCATTGCCAACCATCACAATCTGTTGGCAGTGGCGGGAACGCACGGCAAAACCACTACCTCCACCCTACTTGCACACCTATTGACTGTTGCCGGCGATGCTTGTACAGCCTTTTTGGGCGGCATTTCAAAAAATTACGGCACCAATTTATTGCTGGCACCCAATGAGCATGCTGTGATGGTAGCCGAAGCCGATGAGTACGACCGCTCATTTTTGCAACTGCACCCCACCGTTGCCATTGTTACCTCCATGGATGCCGACCATTTGGACATTTACGGCAACACCAACGAATTAGAAAAATCTTTTCGGGCATTTGCGCTTCAAATCAAACAAGGGGGAACGCTGATTGTCAAAAAACAATTTGCTTCAAAATTAGAGGGCGTTGCATCTTCCATATTCACTTACTCCTACAACGAAGTTGCCGATTTTTACGCCGCCCATATCGTTGCGCAAGATAGTGGTTTGTTTTCGTTTGATATGGTTACGCCTTTTGGCACTATCGAGAATTGCACCGTAGGTATTGGCGGTTGGGTAAACGTCGAAAACGCAGTGGCAGCCACCGCTGCAGCACTTTGTTACCATTTGCAAATAGCAAAAGATATTTCCTTTGATGTGCTTGCCCGCTTTTGCAGAGATGCGCTCAAATCGTTTGTGGGCGTGCAACGCCGCTTAGATGTGCACATTCAAAATGAACGCATAGTTTACATCGACGACTATGCCCACCACCCTGCCGAGATAGCGGCTGCCATTAGTTCGGTGCGCACAATGTTTCCACGCAAAAAAATCACAGGCATTTTTCAACCGCACCTCTACACGCGCACCCGCGATTTTGCCCAAGAATTTGGCAAAAGTTTGAGCGCATTAGACCAACTGATACTCTTAGACATTTATCCTGCACGCGAAAAACCTATTGAAGGCGTGAGTTCTCAGATTATTTTTGACAACCTTGCTATGACTAACAAACAACAATGCAGCAAAGACAATCTATTGAACATCATTCGGCAAAATCACTACGAGGTAGTGATGACAATGGGTGCAGGCGATATAGATACTTTGATAAATCCACTAAAAAATTATTTACAAAATGAATAAACGCCGGCGCATAGGACTAATAGTTGTTGCAACTACGCTTTTGACAGGAGGCTTGGCGGCTTCGCTGATATATGCTCATAACAAATACGATTCGCTGATTTGCAATATGTTGGATGTAAAAATTTACGCTATCGACAGCAATATCTTTATTACTAAGGATGAAGTTTTGGCACTATTTCAAAAACACGAATTGATATATTTTGGAGCCAAAGTCAAAGAATTGCCCATTGCAGCAATGGAAAATTTATTGCAAAAACATACTCATATCAAAACTGTGAACGTATATGCGGGCATAGATGGAGTGCTGCATATAGACATTGTGCAACGCCGCCCTATCCTTCGTGTGTATAACAAAAAATATAATTTTTATATGGATGGCGAAGGTTTTGTGATGCACATTGATTATAGGCATCCGTCCTACGTGCCCATTGTCAATGGCGGCATTTCATTACCTTTTTCTGCCGATTTTGAAGGGGATATGTTGCAATTTTTGACCGATGAAAAAATAACAGATAGTACTGCTTTATTGCTTCTTGCGTTTTGTAAATACATTGATGCACATCCGTTTTGGAAAAATCAAATAGAGCAAATTTATTTTACAAACAACCACAATATCGAACTGATACCCCGCGTGGGTGCTCACATTATTCGCTTGGGAACGCTCGACAACTATTCCTATAAATTAGCAAAATTATTGACGGTGTACAAAAAAGGTTTTCGTATCAAAAATTGGAACAATTACAAAATTATAGATTTATCCTATAGTAATCAGGTGGTTTGTAAAAGAATATAACTCATTGTAAATCAATAAATTAAACTATAATATATTATGAAAGAAAAATTAACAATGGCAATAGATATTTGCAGCAGCAAAGTATCTATGATGGTTGGAAAAGAACATGCCAAAGGGCAAATGACTTTTCTCGCTCATTACTACATTCCTTGCGATGGCTTGCAAAAAGGCTGCATAGAGAACGTTGAGCAAGTGGCGCAATCTATCAAAAGTTGCTACAAGGAATTAGAAAAAGCGATGGTAGAAAACGGATTGGGTTCGGAATATCACAGCCTGCGCGATGTAACGGTGGGAATTGCCACTAAGCATACACGCTATGAAAGCATCCCCAACAGCCAAACACGCCGCAATCGTAATACCCCTATTACACAAAAAGAAGTGGATGAATTGCGCAAAGAAATTGAGAATATGGCTGCCAAAGAGGGCGAAAAAATTATTCACGTGATAGCCCAAAGTTATTATGTGGATAAGAATTTTGTGTCTCCCCAAAAAATAGTAGGATGCACTGGAAGCCATATCACTGCTAACTATTTTGTGAGTATTGCGAATGTAGAAGAGATGAAAAAAATATCGCAATGCACTAATCAATTCAACTTGCAACCCAAAAATTTTATAGTAACTCCTATTGCTTCTGCAAACGCAGTGCTACTCCCCGAGGAGCGAGAAAATATGCGAGTGGCTGTGGTGGATATGGGCAGTGCCTTCACCGACATTGCAGTGTATCACAAAGGGGCGCTGCAAGGTACATTCAACATCGATTTTGCAGGCGGCGATAGCCTCACTAACGAAATTGTGCACGCTTGTAAAATTTCTGTTGACAAAGCCAATGAAGTAAAAGAAGCCGAAGGCTTGTGTATGTCTGAGTTGGCATCCATTGACAAGTTTATAGAATTTTCTGCTTTCTACGGACAAGCACCTCAAAAATTATCGCAACGTGGGTTGGCCGAAATCATTCAACCCCGCATGGAACTGATTGTGGATGCCATAGATAAATTGATTGAGCGAAGCGGCAGCCGCGTTGAACGCATTGTGTTTACGGGCGGTGGGGCAAAAATGCAAGGTTTGAAAGAATTGACAGAATCCATTACAGGTTGCGAAGTTCGCATTGGCATCCCGTACATACAAACCGAACAAGATACCATAGCAATGCCCACAAAATTTGCTACCAACATTGGCTTAGTGCTGTCAAACAACAACGAATCTAAAAAGGGTAAAGTGTCTCTTCCTTGGTGGGGGAGAAGGATGAATCTCTTTGATGGTATTGACTTAGGACGTGTAACAGATGTACTGGTGAATGCTTTCAACGAAAAAGAAGAAGTTGAAATACCCGCGTAGTGTGGCTTATTCAAAGGCGCGTAGTTGAATTACATTTTGCACGCCTTGCCGTCCGTGAAATACGTTTTGCAATTTCTTTTTAAAGATATTTTTGATGGTAGAAATATCGTTGAACGTGAGCGGACTTTCGTCCAATACTTTTTCGGCAATGATGGTGGCCACTACATTGTCCACCAATCTATTCATAGCCTCGTTGGTGTGCACAGTTGCCGAACGTGAGGCGGCTTCCACCGCGTCGGCAAGCATAAGCACGGCTTGCTCTTTGGTAAAAGGATTGGAACCATTGTAAAAAAATGCCGAAAAGTCAATCGCATCAGGATGTTGTTCTTGGTAAACTTTGAAAAAATAGCGTGTTCGTGATTTGCCGTGATGGGTTACAATGAAGTCAATAATAATTTTGGGCAGGCGATATTTTTTGGCAAGTGATGTACCGTCAGCCACGTGTTGAATGATAATTTTGGCACTTTCTTCGGGCTCCAAATTGCTGTGCGGATTGTATCCAATGGATTGATTTTCGATAAAATAAAGTGCATTTTCGACCTTTCCAATGTCGTGATACAACGCTCCAGCCCGCACCAACAATGGGTTACCGCCAATTTGCGTAACAGCCGTTTCGGCTAAATTGGCTACCTGCAAACTATGTTGAAATGTGGCAGGTGCTTTCTCCGCCAGCAATCGCAAAAGGGGCTGATTGGTATCTGTAATTTCCATCAAGGTGTTGTTGGACACATAACCAAATATCTTTTCAAAAATAAAAACTAACTGATAGGTAGCAATAATGAGCACTGCATTGAGAAAAAAGTAAAATAGATTGTGCAGCGAAAGTTCCGATAGGTTTCCATCGCGAATAAAAAGTTGTGCAATATAGGCTATGCAGTAGGCTGCAAAAATCAATACAGTACTAAAATACAGCGAACTGCGCTGATAATTTTTTTTGGCGTAACATATTGCCAACGCTCCCGCCAAAAGATTTAAAATGATAAATTCGTAGGCGTTGGGAGCGATGTTGGCAATGAGCAAAATGGCAATAACTTGCACAAAAAACGCCAAACGTTCGCCCAAAAATGTGAATACAAAAATTGCCAACACTGCCAATGGAACTACGTAAATACTTGTCAAATTACTATAGACAATCCATCGCGAAACGACAAAAAAACCAATCAACAACGACATCAAAAAACAGGCATTTTTGAAAGTCAGTTGTGAAGGATTAAAAATAAATAGGTAAAAATAAATAGCCATCACAAAGAGGCTTACCAAAAGGATTTGTCCTATGAGCAAAAGCCAAAAATTGCCCGCAAAACCCACGCGCAACTCGTATTCGCGGCGATAGGATTCTAATGATTTGTAACTGGCATCGTTAATGAGTTCTCCATTGGCAATAATTTTTTGCCCCTTATTTATCATGCCATTGGTGAGCGACAAAAAGTTCATCTTTTCTTCATAAGCCGATTGCGTCAAATCATTGTTATACAACAAGTTTGGCTTCAGATATTGTTTCAAATCTATCTTGCTCCACCACTCGGCGTGAGTGGCTGTTCCGCGTGGCAAAGTGTCTATGTTTTGTTGCAGATATTGCAGTGCTTCGTGGGGCAAAAAAGTTTCCTTCACAAATTTCTTTTGCGCAAAATGTCCTGTGATGATATACACTGCGGGCTGTTCAACGTTCAAATAACTCTCGGCAATTTGATGATTTTCGCGAATGCCTTTTGAATATACAAATGCAATTTCTTTTTGAAGAATAGGCAAGGCGGTTTTTTGTAGATATTTTTTTTGTGCACTGCCCAATTTTTCTTGTTTCAACAAACTTAAAAAAATATCTGTAAATTGCTCAATTTGTTGGTGCACCAGCGTTGTATCGTTGTTGTAATATGGAAAAAAAGAGTTCAAAATTTCTTGCCGTTCTTGGGTAAGTTCGGCATTGGTTTTGTAGAGGGGCACGTCAAAATCGGCCACCAATGTGCGGTGTTTCCACTCTTTGCCCTTTCTAACTTCGTACTTGAATTTTCCTTCACGCGGCATCAGCACAACAATAGCCACAATTGCCGCCACAAACGGAAACAGTATTTTGATACGTTGGTTCATTGCTTGGTTCATAAAATAATAGGCGGCAAAGATACACAATTTTGTAATCAAATGCACACTTATTTGTTTCTTTTTGT
>BNTQ01000093.1 GCA_025996715.1 Bacteroidia bacterium
AAATTTCAAAGTTTCAAGTTTCAAAATATCAGTAGAGGTCAATAACATTCTTGACCAGCAATATGACGTAATCCGCAACTATCCTATGCCGGGGCGCAATTACAAATTTGTTATCAAAGCAACTATATAACAATGGACAATGAATAATGAACAATGAATAATTTTTTTTAACCCCTTTAATTTAATTATCAATTTTATGAAAAAAACATTTTACATTAGTGCGCTATGTGCGCTGGCGTTTATGGCTTGCCGTAAAGATGACGTTAATCCGTCTGCGAAAATAACAATTTCTGCACCGGGTTTTTATGTGCTCAATCAAGGTGTAATGGGCGTGAACAGTGCCACGCTTGATTACTATGATATTAATGCGAGCACGTATTATCTCAACATTTATCCTGCGATAAATCCCAATGTCGTTAAGGAGTTGGGCGATGTGGGCAACGACCTCAAAATCTACGGCGGCAAGATGTATGCCGTTATCAACGGCTCCAACAAAGTGGAGGTGATGCACGCCAAAACCGCCGTGCGCATTGAGCAAGTGGATATTCCCAACTGCCGCAACATCACCTTTGCAGGCGGGTATGCTTATGTGAGTTCGTATGCAGGACCTGTGGATTTTGGCGGTACTAACCAACGAGGCTACGTTGCCAAAATTGATACCGCCACTTTGCAAAAAGTGGGCGAATGCTTGGTGGGCTACCAGCCTGAGTGCTTAGCAGTAGTGGGCAATAAATTATATGTTGCCAATTCGGGCGGCTACCAAGCCGTGCGAGACAGCACCTTGTCCGTCATTGATTTGTCTTCGTTCACAGAAACAACAAAGCGTTTGCCGGTGGGCATAAATCCGGATGTAGTGCAGGCTGACCGCCACGGCAACTTGTGGGGAACTACGAGAGGTAATTATGTTGATATTGAACCAACCTTGTATTATGTGGACAATCAAGAAGTTGTGCACACCTTGCCGTCTGCTGCTGCCAACTTTTGCATCGTGGGCGATTCGCTTTATTTTTATGCCACGGATTATGACGAAAATTTTGACATTGTAGCCTCTTACGGCATTGTAAACATTAGCACAAAAACGGTGGTGAACACGCAACTCATCGCCGATGGCACAAGCATTGTAACGCCCTACGGCATTGCCGTGAACCCCATTACCAAAGACATTTATATTACCGATGCCAAAGATTACGTTTCGCCGGGCGAATTGTATTGTTTTGGCACAAACGGAACGCTGAAATGGCACGAAACCACAGGCGAATTGCCGGCGAAAATAGCCATATTGTGGTAAATTTTTTGCGATAGCGCAAAAATATATTATATCTTTGTAATCTTATTTAATAGGTCATAACATATAGTGTGTTGAATTATCTCAATTGCATAGAAACAGGCGCAGTGCTGCCGATGGACAAACCTTATGGTTGGTCGTCGTTTGATGTTTTGCGGTATGTGCAACGACAAATCACGCAACGCAGCGGCATCAAGGGTTTCAAGATAGGGCACGCGGGCACATTAGACCCTTTGGCAACAGGCGTGCTGCTGCTATGTTTGGGCAAAGCCACGCGGCAGGCGCAGACCTTGCAGGATGAGCGCAAGGAATACCTTGCCACTATTTGTTTGGGCGCCACCACGCCTTCGTTTGACCTCGAAACAGAACCCGACAGCATTGCACCCTACGAGCACATCACGCAAGCACAGGCGGAGGCTGTTTTGCAGCAGCAAGTGGGCGAACAAGAGCAGATGCCGCCCAACTTTTCGGCAAAAAATGTGAATGGACAACGCGCCTATCAGTTGGCACGCAAGGGACAAGAGGTTATTTTAAAACCCAGTGCTATCCACATTTACAGCGTGGAGTTGTTGCGTTTTGATTTGCCCTATTTGGTGGTGCGGATAGCGTGCAGCAAGGGCACCTACATTCGTGCATTTGCTCGCGATGTGGGCAGGCTATTGGATTGCGGGGCGCATCTTGCCCACTTGCGGCGCACGGCGGTGGGCAGTTACACCGAGCGCGAACTTTGCACCATTGACCAAATTTTTGAATAGTTGCCTATTCTAATTCTTCCCCTGTTTCGTTGTAAAAACGCGCTTCCAAGTAGGAGCATTCTTGCGATGCAATCAAGTGTATGCGGCATTTGTGCTTGATGTTCCATTTGGTAATTTGCGACACAAAACCTTTGCGGAGGTAGGCTGCCACATAAGGATGCACTGTGAGCGTGATTTTTTTGACCTGTTTTTCGGTAATAAAATAGACCAACTTGGCTTCTATTTGTTGGTCAAAAAGCAAGGATGGACCTACCTTTCCGCTGCCGTTGCAGCAGGGGCATTGCTCCATTGTACGCACTTTCATTTCGGGGCGCACGCGCTGACGAGTGATTTGCATCAAGCCAAATTTTGACAGCGGCAAAATGGTGTGCTTGGCGCGGTCGTCCTGCATCAATTCTATCATTTTCAAAAAGAGCGTGCGGCGGTTTGCCGATTGATAGAGGTCAATAAAATCCACCACAATGATGCCGCCCATATCGCGCAAGCGCAACTGTCGGGCTATTTCTTCGGCTGCCTGCATATTCACGTCGAGTGCCACTGCCTCTTGGTCTTCGGAGCCTTTGGTGGCGCGCACGCCGCTGTTCACATCAATCACGTGCAGGGCTTCGGTGTGCTCTATGACAAGGTAGATGCCGTTTTTGACCGACACAATTCTGCCAAATCCCGATTTGATAGATTTGATGAGACCAAAGTGCTCAAAAATAGGCACATCGCTGGTGTACAAATGCACAATTTGCGTTTTTTCGGGCGCGATGGTGGCAATGTAACCTTTCACTTCTTCGTAGAGAGGTTTGTCGTTGATGTGCACGCTGTTGAACGAGCCGGAGAGCAGGTCGCGCAGGATGGCAGAGGTGCGGCTGATTTCGGTAACCACCAAGCATGGAGCGGCAGCACCGCGCAATTTTTGCAAACACTCTTGCCAGCGTTGCATAGCGGCGTCTATTTCGCTGTTGAGGGTGGCCACTTTTTTGCCCTCGCCCGCGGTGCGAACAATCACGCCAAAGTTGCGCGGCAAAATGCTTGTGATGAGGTTGCGCAAACGCTTTTTTTCTTCCCCGCTGCGTATTTTTTGCGAAATGGATATTTTGTTGTTGAACGGAATGAGCACCATATTGCGATAGGCAATAGACACCTCTGCCGACACGCGCGGACCTTTGGTGGATATAGGTTCTTTGGCTATCTGTACCAAAATGGGCTGCCCCACGGTGAGCACATCTTCAATTTTGCCATCCTTTTCGGTATCTTTTTCTAATCTAATTTTAGAAAAACCTATCTCTTTTTTGCCCGCTACCACTTCCTTCACCAACTTGTTGAGCGTGAGAAACTGCGGTCCGAGGTCAAAATAATGCAAAAACGCATCTTTCACGTAACCCACATCCACAAAGGCGGCATTGAGCCCCGGCATAATTTTTTTGACTTTTCCCAAATAGATGTCCCCTACCAAAAAGTGAGCATTGTTCTGCTCTTTGTGCAATTCTACCAACTTTTTTTCTTCGAGCAGGGCTATGGTAATATCAGAATCGCTAACATTAACTACTAAATCTTTGTTCATTTAAACCAATTTATATTTCTAAATGGCTGATAATCAATAACTTACAGACTATCCACCGATATTTTAATGCAAAGTAAAAAATCTCTTTTAAATACAAAGGTAAAAAATCTTTATGTCTTTGCAAGTTTCAACCAAACATTTTGCAATTTTAAAAAAAACATTTACTTTTGCTGATAAATCAAACATATAAACCAAAATATGGCAGCAATTTCAATATTTTACGGATTGATAGTGTATCTTTATCAATACGATAATATACGACATCATATTCCCCATATTCACGTTAAATATCAGGGTGAATGGGCTGTGTTTTCGATACTTGACGGCGAAATTATCGAAGGAAAATTGAAATCAGAAAAGGTAAAACTCGTGCAAGCGTGGATATTGATACACAATGAAGATTTGCTTGCCGATTGGGAGTTGGCAAAAGCAGGACAACCAATTTTCAAAATTGAACCACTAAAATAAAAACTTTATGCATCCAACAGTTAAATACGTTAAACCGCAAGAAAATTATATTTTACTTCTCACATTTGAAAATGGGGAAGTAAAGCGATTTGATGTTAAGCCCTATTTGGACAAAGGCATTTTTAGCGAGTTAAAAAATGTGTCGCTGTTTAATTCCGTACATCCAGACGGATTAAGCATTGAATGGGACAATGAAGCCGCACTTTGCCCCGATACCGTTTATTTAGAAAGTTTTTAAACCTATTTTTTGCACAAAAAGCAGGTTGTCCCCATTCGCAAAAGGCTACAGCACGTAGTGTTCAGGCAAAGCCTATCACTCAACCCGTTTCAGTTTTGCTGTTGCCCACTCTAATGATTCTGTGGGTTCAATGATGTTGTAGGCACCCCAAAAGTCTTTGTCGTAGTATGACATTACTTTTTCGCTCAACGAATTATTTTCAAGAAAAGCATTTTTTCTTGTGATTTTTGTAACCTGTACATCCGTGCGGTTGGTCATTACCATTTCGCTGATGACCGTGTAGTGCGTCGAAAAGAGTTTCTTTTTCCAATCGCATCTAAAACGAAGTTCGTTGTGGATATAATTCAAGTAACTTTTTCCGTCTTGCTCTTTGTAGGCAACAATGTAGGAGAGTTCGTCGGGCACAAATCGCAATCCGATGGGCTTGTTTTTTAAGATAATTTTTGTAACTAAGTCTTTGTTGCGCATATCAAGGCTAAATTTTATTCTTGTGAACGCAAGCGTTTCTTTGTCAATATAATAGGTGCCGACATAAAGCGGCTGCGACACAATCATTTGAGGCGTGAAATGTACCACATATTGCAGGCGGTCGTCTATCGAAGTGAGTTCGCCCATTGTGTAAGAATAGTAGGACAGCAATTTTTTGTCTAACAAAACGTCGGGATTTTTGACCACATCCACAAAAACTGCAGCGTTGGGACCGCCCAGCAATTTGACGGCGAGCGTATCTTTTGGCTTGGGACTCAGCAACTTGCGTCCCTTCAAAATTTGCACCCTGTCGTCGGCGGCACCTGTTTTGTACGACGATTTATAGACATCCATAACGGCTTCCGACACATTGATATAGTGCCGACCTTTTTGAATGGTTTCGCGATAAAAAGCAGTGAGCAAATTGGGCATAGTGCTGTAATTTGTTTCCACTTTGTCAATAGCCGCAACGACCAAATCCACCGGATTTTTCCACCCCAACACCTCAATTTCACTCAACTCAACCGAGCGGGGCGCAAGGTAAAAAACTTGCTCCAAGAGGTCTGTTGCGCTGATAGCCTGCCGCGCATTGTAGTAGCCCACTCCCGACAGTTCGATTTCGCGCGCGTTCAATTCCTTGCCGATTTTGAGGACAAACTCGCCGTTCTCGTTGGTAATGGTGCCGATATTGCTGCCCACCACCGACACATTGATGTACTCGAGATGCTTTTTGCTCTTTGCATTTTTTACCACGCCTCCAATCGAAAAAAAGTCGTCGTTTTGCGCCTGCGCCGCAGACACAAAAAAGAGCAAACTCAATAGCAGCAAGGCTGCTTGACAATACAATACACGTTTCATAGTTGAATATTTTTTATAGGTTTTTCATAAAATACTTACTCTCCTATTATCCCTTGTAACCCCATTTCTGCTGCGGTTTTTTGCATTAGTGCCAATGCTTCATCGTAGTCGTTGGCAATGTCGCCATTGAGTATTGCCTCTTTGATGGTATCCTTTATTTGTCCTACGCTGCGGCAGGGCGGCAAGTTGTAGGTTTGCATTATCAATTCGCCGCTAATGGGCGGTTGAAAATTGCGAATGTGGTCTTTGGCTTCAATGTCTTTGAGTTTTTGCCGCACCAATGCAAAATTTTGCAAATACTGTTTCACTTTTTCCTCATTTTTTGAAGTAATATCGGCATCGCAAAGCAGCATCAAGTCGTCAATGTCATCGCCTGCATCAAAGAGCAGACGCCGCACTGCGGAGTCGGTAACCTCCTCTTGTGCCAACACAATGGGGCGCAGGTGCAACTCTACCAATTTTTGCACATACTTCATTTTTTCGTTCAAGGGCAGGCGCAGTTGTGCAAAAATTTTGGGCACCATTTTGCCTCCCAAAAATTCGTGTCCGTGAAAAGTGAAACCCTGTGTGGCATCGTAGCGTTTGGTGGCGGGCTTGGCAATGTCGTGCAGCAGCGCAGCCCAGCGCAGCCACAAGTTATTGGAGGTTGCCGCCACATTGTCCAACACTTGCAATGTGTGCCAAAAATTATCTTTGTGCTGATGCTTGCCGTGCCGCTCTACGCCTTTCAATTTGCTGAGGGCAGGAAAAATAAGTTCTAATAAACCCAATTCGTCTAACAAAAAAAATCCTCGCGAAGGCTGCGGACAAGCCATTATTTTGTTCAACTCTTCGGTAATGCGTTCAACAGACACCACGCCGCCCAATATGCGCTTTCGTTGGCTGTATATGGCTTGGCGCGATTCGTCCACAATGGTAAAATTCAATTGTGTGGCAAATCGCACTGCGCGCATCATTCGCAAAGGGTCGTCGCTGTAAGTGATTTCGGGCGATAGCGGAGTGCGCAGCAAGCCTGCATCCAAGTCTTTGATGCCGCCAAAAGGGTCTATCAATTCGCCATAGTCGGCTGTGCACAAACTCAATGCCAGCGCGTTGATGGTGAAATCGCGGCGGTCTTGGTCTTCCTTCAAAGTGCCGTCTTCGACAATTGGTTTGCGCGAGTCGCTGCGGTACGATTCTTTGCGTGCGCCCACAAATTCAAATTCTATATCGTTGTGCCGCAGCATAGCGGTGCCAAAGTTTTTGAACACGCTCAGATGGGTGTGCCACATGCGCGACAACTCCTCTGCCAGCGCAATGCCGCTGCCCTCCACCACAATATCCACATCTTTGCAGGGACGTTGCAAAAACAAATCGCGCACATAGCCGCCTATCACAAACGCACGCACGCCTTGCGCCGCCGCCGCTTGTGAAATGGTTTTAAAAAAATCTTCTTGTAAAAACATAAACGATTTGTGCCAATTTATGAACGCATTGTTGCCAAAAAAATATCCATTTTTGGAATTAAATGTTTTATTGATAATAAATTACATAACGGAATTTTGCCAATCACATAACTATATTCTTTGCTACTGTATTTTTCAAAAATTTCGGTAAACACAAATTGCTCAAAATCTTTGCTATTGTTGTATCGCAGATACACCTCCACCTCATTGTTAGTAACATAATGGGGCGGTGTAGGCTCGTTATATTTTTTGTATTCGTAGCGATAGTCGTGAAACTGAGCCGTGATGTCCGATAGCACCGCCGAGCCTGTGGGCAACGCGCCCGCGCCTTTGCCAAACATAAATTGTTTGTCGTAGTATTTGCCGCGAATGACCACGCCGTTGTATTCGTCTTCCACGCCGTAAATGTAGAGGTCGGGCGTGAGCATACGCGGCATCACGTAGAGCGTAATGGTGTCGTTGTTTACCTTGCCCACGCGCGCCACCAATTTGATGCGCCGTCCTTTTTCGCGGGCAAATTGGATGTCGCAAGGTTGCAGGTTGGATATGCCAAAATTGAATACTTCATTGGGATTGACGATGGTGCCAAAAGCGTGCAGCGTGAGAATAACCAACTTGTAGAGCGAGTCAAAACCATCCACATCAAAGGTGGGGTTGCTCTCGGCAAAACCCAAGTCCTGCGCTTCTTTGAGCGCGTGGGTGTAGGTGTCGCCCTCCTGAAAAATTTTGGTCAAAATGTAATTGGACGAGCCGTTCAAAATGCCTGTGAGTGAAGTCAGCAGGTCGTTGTCGTAGTACTCCTCGAGGTTGCGAATTACAGGAATGCTGCCGCAAGCAGAGGCGTCGTACAACAGCGCAACATTGTGCCGTTGCTGCAATTCTATCATTTCTTGCAAATGAAATGCGAGCATAGTTTTGTTGCCGCTCACCACGCTTTTGCCGCGCTGCATGGCACCTTTCACAATGGCGTAGGCATCATTGGCGTTGTCAATGAGTTCCACCACGAGATTGATTTCGGGGTCGTCCAAAATATCGGCGGCGTTGGCAGTGAACAAATGCGCATCCACACTGCGTTTTTTGTCCTTATTTTTGATACAAATGCGCTTGATTTGCGCATCTACCGTTTTGCTGTTTTGCAACACCGTGTACAAGCCCTGTCCCACAGTGCCAAAGCCAAACAGTCCAATTGTTAGTTTTTTCATCAAATTATAATTTAATAGCCTTTTTTACAGTAGCAATAATCGTGTTGGCAAAGGTAATAATAATTTGCGACATCGTTTTATTTTGATAAACGCCAATTTTTGTATAATTTTGCAAAAAAAAAATAGGGTAAGTAATAATTAACCATTAGCCTTATGTTGAATCTTATTAAAATAGGCGGAAACATTATAGATAACGAATCGCATCTCGCGCAGTTTTTGCGAGAGTTTTCGGCTATTCACGGGCACAAGATATTGGTGCACGGCGGCGGCAAATTGGCTACGCAGTTGGGCACACAGTTGGGCATATCTTCGCAAATGATTGAGGGCAAACGAGTTACCGATGCCGACACACTTCGCGTTGTAACTATGGTGTACGCAGGCTGGCTCAACAAACACATTGTGGCGCAATTGCAAGGCATTGGCTGCAACGCAGTGGGCTTGTCGGGTGCCGATGCCAACCTTATCCCCGCCACGCAGCGCGCGCCGGAGCCTATCAACTACGGCTATGTGGGCGACATTATGCCGGCACGCATCAACACCGAATTTTTGAACCATCTATTAGAGCAAGATATGAGTCCTGTTTTTTGTGCCATCACGCACAATAGCAAAGGGCAATTACTCAACAGCAATGCCGATTCGATAGCATCTTCGCTGGCTATTGCGATGAGCAAAATAGAGCAGGTGCGGCTCATTTATTGCTTTGAAAAAAATGGTGTCCTTAGTAATGTGGACAACGAGGGCAGCATTATTCCCGAATTGACTTATGAATCTTACGAAGAATATAAAACCAACGGCATCATCAGTCAAGGGATGATACCCAAGTTAGACAACGCTTTCAAAGCCATCAGCGCAGGCGTGAGCGAAGTGGTTATCAAGCACGCCCTACACCTCAATTCGGGCGGCGGCACGGTGATACATCTTTAAATAAAAATAGGTTTATCTTTGCCTTTCTCCAAAGGAGAGGGAAGAGCGCACCGATGCAGGGGAGGGCTAAAAAAATTATCAAAAAATTTTTTTTATCAAAAACTTTACATACCTTTGCGACTTTCAACAAGTAAGCATACATAATTTATTAGCGATAAATAAAAGGGTTTTGCCGTTTTGGCAAAATTCTTTCTTTTTGTCTATTTTTATATTAACAATCGCCTCATTATCAAAAAATAGTTTTAATACAACTTGTTTATTTTCAACAAGTTACATTTTTAGAAAAAGGAGTATAATTATGGCAGTAACTTATTTAACCAAAGAGGGCTATCAAAAAATGACGGCCGAGTTGGCACAATTGAAAAGCGTGGAGCGTCCTGCGGCATCGCGTGCCATTGCCGAAGCCCGCGACAAGGGCGACTTGTCCGAAAACGCTGAGTACGACGCAGCCAAAGAGGCGCAGGGTTTGCTCGAAATGAAAATTTCGCAAATGGAGTCTATGCTGGCAAATGCCAAAGTGATTGACGAAACCAAAGTGAACAGCAACCAAGTGCAATTGCTCAACCGCGTGAAGGTAAAAAATATCACTGCCAAACTCGAAGCCAACTACACCCTTGTAACCGAAAGTGAAGCCAATCTCAAAGAGGGTAAATTGTCAATAGCCACGCCCATTGCCAAAGCCTTGCTGGGCAAAAAAGTGGGCGATGTGGTGGACGTGCAAGTGCCTTCGGGCAAAATTCAATTCAAAGTGCTCGAAATAAGTTGTTGATATTAAAAAAATTACTTACCTTTGTCGGCATTGGGCTTGCCCATAAATTTTGTTTTGCAATTTTTTGAAGTCTGTAACTTTAATTATTTATAATATGAAAAAACTGTTATTTGTTGCATTTTTGGGACTTGCTCCCACATTGGGCGTAGTGGCGCAAACCACCTACAAATTTGGTCACATCAATGGTCAAGAGGTGTTATTTTTGATGTCGGAGCGCGACTCTGCACAAGCCAAAATGATGGCTTATGCCAAAGACCTCGAAGAGCAAGTGGAAACTATGCAGGTAGAGTACAACAACAAACTCAACTCCTATCAAAAGCAAGCCAAAACGTGGAGCGATGCCATTCGTGAGCAAAAAGAAAAAGAATTGCAAGAGATAGGGCAGCGCATACAAGAGTTTCAAGCCACCGCACAGCGTGAATTGCAAGAAAAACAAACGGAGTTTTTGCAACCTGTGATAGAAAAAGCCAATGCTGCCATTCGCAAAGTAGGCAAAGATGGTGGATTTACCTACATTTTTGACACCAGCAGCGGCACAGTACCCTACGCCGACCCCGAGCAAAGCACCGACATTATGCCGCAAGTGCGCAAAGAGTTGAACATTACCAAAGAGTTGCCCAAAAGGTAATGATAAAAATTGGCATCCTGTCGGACACACACGGAAATTTTTCGGGCGATGTGTGTGAATTTCTGAGCGATGCCGACGAGATTTGGCACGCCGGCGACATAGGCAATATCGGCGTTGCCGATGAAATAGCAGCCCTCAAACCCCTGCGGGCAGTATATGGCAATATAGATGGCGAGGAAGTGCGAAGGCACTATCCTCGCTTTTTGCATTTTGCTTGCGAAGGCGTGGAGGTGCTAATGACCCACATTGGCGGCTATCCGCAGCACTACCATAGTGAGGTACGAACCTTGCTACAACAGCATCGCCCGCAACTGTTTGTGTGCGGGCATTCCCACATTTTGCGCGTGATGTACGACAAAAAATTGCAAATGCTGTGCATCAACCCAGGCGCGGCGGGGCACTATGGATTTCACCAAGTGCGCACAGCCATTAGGTTGCGCATCCACAATGGCAATATCAGCGATTTGGAAGTGGGCGAGTGGAAACGGAAAGCGTAACAGTGAGGTTGGACTGA
>BNTQ01000094.1 GCA_025996715.1 Bacteroidia bacterium
TGGAGCAAGTGGAAAAGAAAATGTTGGAACTCGCGCGGCAGTCGCAAACTTTTGATAGGAAAGAGGTGAGCAAGCAAGATGCGCTTGATTTTTTTAACCAAAAAGGTGAAATTTACAAGTGCGAACTTGGAACGTAAAGGGCATATTGAGTGGGTTTTGACGACATAATACGAGATAGCGTTTTGTGCAAATCGAGAGAATTGTAATAATTTTCAAAAAATCCGCTTACTTTTGAAAAATAATCTTGTGTTGTCTGATAAAGATACACTTGCGTTACTTATTGCGAGAGTGCTTTTTACGCTTTCTTTTCAAAACAAAGATGCCCATTTGTTTAATACAATCAAAGATAATTTTGTAGTGTTTGATTTTCTTTCTGTTAGTCAAAATGGGTTCTTGAATACGCTTGATAAAATTCCCAATCACGATTATGTAATAGTAAATCCACCCTACCTCAATACGAACGAAGATACTCGTTTTGAAACAGCAAAATGCACCGATTTGTATGCTTATTTTCTTGAAAATATAATCAAAACAAGCAAAGGATTTATAAGTATAACGCCGCAATCTTTCACCAATGCCGAAAAATTTTATTCTCTTCGCTCACTATTGCTCAAAAAATTTGCCGACCTCACAATTTATTGTTTTGACAATGTTCCCGACAGTATTTTCAAAGGCATAAAATTTGGCAGCACAAATAGCAATCACGCCAACAGTGTCAGGGCAGCTATTATGATTGCAGGCAGCCATGTAAAAGGGCATAAAATCACTTCACTTTTGCGTTGGCAAACCTCCGAAAGGCTAAAAATGCTTGATCATCTTGATGTTTTTCTGTCAGATGTAACTTTAACTGCAAGATATTTTCCAAAAGTAAGCGGATTTTTTGAAAATTATTACAATTCTCTCGATTTGCACAAAACGCTATCTCGTATTATGTCGTCAAAACCCACTCAATATGCCCTTTACGTTCCAAGTTCGCCTCGATATTTTATTTCAGCACTCAAAAAACCTGTTAAAAGGTCTTCGATAAAAACGCTGTATTTTAAAAACGAACAAGATTTGAACAAGGCATATATAATCATCAATAGTTCACACGCATATTGGTGGTGGCGCGTGAAAGACGGTGGAATGACTCTATCACAAGAAACACTTGATACTATTCCTATCATAGATTTTGTACCCGATAAAAATCTAATTTTTGCACTCGAACAATCGGAACAAAAAAATAAAGTATATAAATTAAATGCCGGTAGTTATCAAGAAAACATCAAACACCCAATAGAATTAATAGACAAAGTAACTTCTATTTTGTGCAATTATAGGATATTATCACTTTGTCATAAAAACAGCGAAATGGAATTTACTAATTATACAAGATATTGACAAAAATAATTTATATTTTAGCAACCCTTAATTTATTATCATACAATGAATATCACGTTTCCCGACGGCAGTAGCCGTAGTTACGAAGCAGGCACTACTGCCTATCAAGTTGCGCAAAGCATAAGCCCACGTTTGGCTGCAGAGGTGTTGAGTGCTACCATTAATGGCGAGTTGAGCGACCTCCGCACGCCGCTATCCGTTGATGCTACTGTGAAATTTCACAAGTTTGACGAGGCGGAAGGCAAACACGCTTTTTGGCATTCGAGCGCCCACCTTATGGCAGCGGCATTGCAGCAGTTGTACCCCGATATAAAATTTGGCACGGGACCTGCGTTAGAGAACGGTTTTTACTACGATGTGGACTTGCCCAAGCCCATCACCGAAGCAGAATTGGAGCAAGTGGAAAAGAAAATGTTGGAACTCGCGCGGCAGTCGCAAACTTTTGATAGGAAAGAGGTGAGCAAGCAAGATGCGCTTGATTTTTTTAACCAAAAAGGTGAAATTTACAAGTGCGAACTCATTGGCGATTTGCAGGACGGCACCATCTCAACCTATACCAATGGCGCGTTTACGGATTTGTGCAAGGGTCCGCATATTATGGACACGTCGCAAATCAAGGCGATTAAACTCACCGCTATTGCAGGCGCCTATTGGCGCAACAACGACCAAAACAAGATGCTCACCCGCATCTACGGCATCACTTTTCCCAAACAAAGTCTGCTCGAAGATTACTTGAAACTGTTGGAGGAAGCCAAACGCCGCGACCATCGCAAAATTGGCAAAGAGATGGAATTGTTTGCTTTTTCGGAAAAAGTGGGCGCAGGATTGCCGCTGTGGTTGCCCAAAGGCACTGCGTTGCGGCTGCGTTTGCAGGATTTTTTGCAAAAAGTGCAAAAGCAATATGGCTACGAACAAGTGATGACGCCGCATATCGGGCAAAAGGAATTGTACGTAACATCGGGGCACTACGCCAAGTACGGCGCCGACTCGTTCAAGCCCATTCAAACGCCCAACGAGGGCGAGGAGTTTTTGCTCAAGCCAATGAATTGCCCGCATCACTGCGAAATCTACAAAACCAAACCGCGCTCGTACAAAGACCTGCCTTT
This sequence comes from Bacteroidia bacterium, assembly GCA_025996715.1. GTDB lineage: Bacteria > Bacteroidota > Bacteroidia > Bacteroidales > UBA932 > BNTQ01. The sequence continues at coordinate 2,487 of BNTQ01000094.1, forward strand.
GCGCTTGGCAGAATTTGGCACCGTGTATCGCTACGAGCAAAGCGGCGAATTGCACGGATTGACGCGCGTTCGCGGATTTACGCAAGACGATGCCCACCTTTTTTGCACGCCCGACCAAATTAAAGATGAGTTCAAAAAAGTGATTGACATCATTTTGTACATCTTCAAACTGCTTGATTTCAAAGACTTTACGGCACAAATTTCGTTGCGCGACAAAAGCAACGAAACCAAATATATTGGCAGCGACGAGAATTGGGAAAAAGCCGAGAGTGCCATCATCGAAGCCACGCAGGAGAAAGGAATGGCAACGACCATAGAATATGGCGAGGCGGCGTTTTACGGTCCCAAATTGGATTTTATGGTCAAAGATGCCATTGGTCGCAAGTGGCAATTGGGCACCATTCAGGTGGACTACAACCTGCCCGAACGCTTTGAATTGGATTACATCAGCAGCGACGACCGCCGCCTGCGCCCTGTGATGATTCACCGCGCACCGTTTGGTTCTATGGAGCGTTTTGTGGCGGTGCTCATTGAACACACCGCCGGCAGATTCCCGCTCTGGCTCACGCCCGACCAAGTTGTGGTGTTGTCCATTAGCGAAAAATATAATAATTATGCCAAAAAAGTTGCCAATGTGCTAAATAATTGCGAAATTCGCACCATTATAGATGAGCGCAACGAAAAAATCGGCAAAAAAATACGCGACAACGAAATGCAGCACATCCCCTATTTGCTCATTGTGGGCGAAAAAGAAGAAGCCGAAAACACAGTAGCCGTGCGCCGTCAGGGCGTGGGCGACAAGGGAACAATGAGCATTGATGATTTTGCAAAATTGGTGCAAGCGGAAGTGGCGGCGACTTTAAATGGATAATTTGACAATGGTAATGAGATACAACAAATGATTACATAAATGAATATAATACCAGACAAAGAAACAGGCGATAAACTTAGTTTTATCACATTTATTATTCCGTACTTTGCACGTGCATACAAGATGAACAAGCAGAGTGCCTATCGGTATTTGAAAAAATATGGGGGATTTGATTATCTGTCTGAATTTTGGTGGACATTGCATACGGAAAATCCATTATGGTCAGTGCGCGCCTTGTACGAAGAATGTTATAGAAACGGAGGATTGCGATGAAAGTATATCACGGTAGTTATATGACAATAGAAAAAAGAATTGAAACTTGAAACTTAAATTATTAAACTTATGAAATCAAAAAAAATTATGGCTATGGTTGTAGCATCAGTAGTGTTGGCGGGATGTGCAGAGCACAATCCTTTTGCCACAAGGTATGATACGCCCTACGGAGTTCCGCCGTTTGCGCAAATCAAAAACAAGCATTATCTGCCTGCATTTAAGCAAGGAATGGCAGAGCAATGGGCAGAAATTAACGCCATCGTTGCCAATACGGCGGCACCCGATTTTGACAATACCATTGCGGCATTGGAACGCAGCGGCGCCTTGCTGTATCGTGTCAATACGGTGTTTATGAATTTGTACGACGCCGAATCGAATGCCGAAATGGACAAAATTGCAGAGGAGATAACGCCCTTGCTCTCAAAACACAACGACGACATTGTGTTGAACGAAGGTTTGTTTGCCAAAATCAAAACCGTGTATGATAGCGAAACTGCCCACAAAACGCTGCAAGGCGAGGATGCACGGCTGTTAGCAGAAACGTACAAACAATTTGTGCGCGGCGGCGCAAATCTTGATGCCGCAGCCAAAGAACAACTGAGCCAACTGAACGGACAGTTGGCATCGGCAACGCTAAAATTTCAGCAAAATACACTTGCCGAAACCAACGGCTATCAACTGCTTATCGACAATGCCGATGACCTCAAAGGCTTGCCCGCAGGGCTGATAGAAACGGCTGCCAACGACAAAGGGCAATGGGTGTTCACGCTCAAAAATCCAAGCGTGATGGGCTTTTTGCAGTATGCAGATAACCGCATTTTGCGCGAGCAAATCCTCACGGCATACATCACGCGAGCCAATCACAACAACGAACTCGACAACAAAAAAGTGATTGAACAAGTGGTGAAACTGCGTCTTGAAAAAGCACGCATTATGGGCTACAACACGTATGCCGACTACGTTTTGGACGATTGTATGGCAAAAAATCCAACTAATGTTTACAATTTGTTAGGCGGAATATGGACGCCGGCACTCAAAAAAGCAAAAGAGGAGGCAGCAGCACAACAAACATTATTGAGTAAAGAAATAGCCGATGCAAAACTCGGCGTGGCAGACTGGCGTTATTATGCCGAAAAAATACGCAAGCAAAATTATGCCCTTGATGATGAGCAATTGCGCCCCTATTTTAAATTAGAGAATGTGCAACAAGGTGTATTTACGTTGATGGATAAATTGTTTGGAGTGCAATTTGAATTGTTGCAAGTGCCTGTATATCAACAAGATGTAACCTGTTATGCCGTGAAAGAAAGCACCGGCGAAATGTTGGGCTTGGTGTATTTAGATTTTTTTCCGCGCGACGGCAAGCGTTCCGGCGCGTGGATGACCAATTTTAGAGAGCAATACTACGAGGGCGATACACGCATTGTGCCCATCGTGTCGTTGGTATTCAACTTTACGCCGCCCACAAAAACCACGCCTTCGTTGCTCACCTTAGATGAGGCTGGTACTATGTTTCACGAATTTGGACACGCCACGCACAGCCTGCTCTCAAACTGCCGCTACCGCACGCTGTCGGGCACCAACACTGCCCGCGACTATGTTGAACTGCCTTCGCAGATATTGGAAAACTGGGCATTCACGCCCGAATTGATGAGCCTCTACGCGCGGCATTATCAAACGAATGAATTAATTCCAAACGAATTGGTAAAAAAAATTGAGCGCTCTGCCCAATATGGGCAAGGGTTCATCACTACCGAACTGATTGCTGCCGCCTTGTTGGATATGGATTACCACACGCTGGCAAATGTTGATGCGCTTGATGTGGAGCAATTTGAACAGCAAGCGATGAACAAAATTGGACTTATCCCCGAAATTTTGCCGCGCTACCGCAGCACCTATTTCAATCACGTTTTCTCAGGCACAGGCTACGATGCAGGCTATTACAGTTACTTGTGGGCAGAGGTGTTGGATGCCGACGGCTTTATGGCGTTCAAAGAAACGGGCGATATTTTCAATCCCGCTGTTGCCAAAGCCTACCGCACCAACATTTTGGAGCGCGGCAACACCGAAGACCCGATGGCACTCTACACGCGATTTCGCGGCAAACAGCCCGATGTGAAAGCGTTGATGGAACGGCGAGGGCTTTGATTTTACAAGCACCAAGTACCATTTACCAAGTACCAAAATTTATTGTTGGGGCAAACCTCTGCGTTTGCCTTTTTTGTTGTGGGTGTGCGGTGAATTATTTTTGTGTCAGCAATTGTTGCAGGGCATACATTTCGTCGCGGTGGGTGGCGGCTGATAGGAAGTCGAGTTTTTTGGCAGCCTGCTCCATTTCTGTTTTGGCGCGGACAATGGCTTTTTCAATGTCCGAGCGGCTCATAGTCTGCATCACAGGGTCAGCTGCAAGGCTCGGTTGCTCGGACTCTGCGTAGTAATTTTGCGATTTTGCACTTCCTCCCAACATACTTTTTGCGGTTTTGGTTATCTGCGTGGGAGTAATGTTGTGGGCAATGTTGTAGGCAGTTTGCTTTTCGCGATGGCGGTTGGTTTCGTCGATGGTTGCTTGCATTGAGCGGGTGATTTTGCCGGCATACATTATCACAAAACCGTTGAGGTGGCGGGCTGCGCGTCCGGCAGTTTGTGTGAGCGAGCGGGTGTTGCGCAAAAATCCTTCTTTGTCGGCATCCAAAATAGCAACGAGCGACACTTCGGGCAAGTCCAATCCTTCGCGCAGGAGGTTCACGCCCACCAATACATCAAACAAACCGTGCCGCAGGTCGTTCATAATTTGCACACGTTCCAGCGTCTCCACATCGGAGTGAATGTAGCGGCAGCGGATGCGTGCTTTTTCCAAAAACTTGGTCAATTCCTCTGCCATCCGTTTGGTGAGCGTGGTTACCAGCACTCGCTCATCGCGTCCGGCGCGTGCCAAAATTTCTTCTATCAAATTGTCAATTTGATTTTCGCTGGGGCGCACTTCTATGATGGGGTCAATTAGTCCGGTGGGGCGCACCACTTGCTCTATCACAATGCCTTCGCTTTTTTGCAATTCGTAGTCGGCAGGGGTGGCACTCACAAAAATAGTTTGCGGAATCATCGCTTCAAATTCCTCAAATTTGAGGGGACGATTGTCCATTGCCGAAGGCAACCGAAAGCCATACTGCACAAGGTTTTGCTTGCGCGAATGGTCGCCGCCATACATCGCGTGCGTTTGCGGAATGGTAACGTGGCTCTCGTCCACCACCATCAAAAAATCTTTTGGAAAATAATCTATCAAGCAAAAAGGACGGTCGCCCACTTTGCGCCCGTCAAAGTAGCGCGAATAATTTTCGATGCCCGAACAATAGCCCAATTCTTTCATCATTTCGAGGTCGTATTCCACGCGCTGCTTGAGGCGTTTGGCTTCCAAGTGTCCGCCAATGGATTCAAAAAAAGCACACTGCGCCGTCATATCATCTTGAATGAGCGGCACGGCTTTGTTGATAGCCTCTTTGGTGGTAACAAAAATGTTGGCAGGGTAGATGGTGGCTTGCTCGGGGCGGTCAAACACTCCGCCGTGAATGGGGTCAAAAGTTTCAATTTTTTCGACCTCATCGCCCCAAAATGTAATGCGGTAGGCGTAGTCGCCGTAGGCAACGTGCACGTCCACCGTGTCGCCTTTGACACGAAACGCGCCTTGCTTAAATTCTATTTCGTTGCGCGAATAAAGGCTGTCCACCAACGAGTACAGCAATTTTTGGCGGCTCAATGCCTGCCCCACACTCACGGTGATAGTGCTGCTATGAAAATCTTTGGGGTTGCCAATACCATAGAGGCACGACACCGACGACACCACCAGCACATCGCGCCGCCCCGACAGCAAAGTGGAGGCAGCACTCATTCGCAATTTTTCTATTTCGTCGTTAATAGCAAGGTCTTTTTCGATGTAGGTGTCGGTGGTGGGCAAGTAGGCTTCGGGCTGGTAGTAATCGTAGTACGACACAAAATACTCCACCGCATTTTTTGGAAAAAATGCCTTGAACTCGCTGTAGAGTTGTGCCGCCAAAGTTTTGTTGTGGCTCAGCACCAATGTGGGACGATTCACTTGCGCCACCACATTGGCAATGGTAAACGTTTTGCCCGAGCCGGTAACGCCCAGCAGTGTGTTGTAGGGCGTGCCGGCATTGAGTGCCTCCACCAAAGCACGTATGGCTTCAGGTTGGTCGCCCGTAGGCTGGTATTGTGATTCTAATGAAAAAGACATAATGCAAAATTTCTTATTTTTGGCGTTATTTATCTATTGGCTTGGTTTTATATCGCAGCATACTATTACGAATGCGATGCTGCAACACTCTCTTGCGCCTCACGCCGCACTTTGCTGTCCACCTCCAAAAAATCCTGTAAGGTAGGCTGAGCAATGGTTTCACAATGTGCCAAACATTGCTCCAAAAGAGCAGGGATGCGCGTGAATGCAATTTTTTGTTCCAAAAACGCTTGCACTGCTACCTCGTTGGCAGCATTGAGCGTGCAACCTGCCACGCCGCCCATTCGTAGGGCATCGTAGGCAAATTGCAGGCACCTGAATTTTTGTACATCGGGTGCAAAAAACGACAATTGTCCGTTTTGCAAAAAATCAAAGCGAGCCGAATTGAGCGGCAACCGCTCCGGAAACGAGAGTGCATAAGCAATGGGCAGCCGCATATCGGGCACGCCCAACTGCGCCTTGAGGCTGCCGTCGGCAAACTGCACCAACGAGTGCACCACGCTTTGCGGATGCACCAGCACCTCTATTTGCGCAGGTGCAACATCAAACAACCATCGCGCCTCCATCACTTCAAAGCCTTTGTTCATCATCGTTGCAGAGTCGATGCTGACCTTGGCACCCATATTCCACTGCGGATGTTGCAGGGCTTGGCTGGGGCTTACTGTGCTTAGTTCTGCGGCAGGCGTGTGCAAAAAAGGTCCGCCCGATGCAGTCAAAATAATTTTTTCGACAGGCGAAATTTCTCCCGCAAGGCATTGAAAAATAGCCGAGTGCTCGGAATCCACAGGCAAGAGCCGCCCGCCGTTTTGCAACATCAACGATTGAATGAGACTGCCCGCCACCACAAGGGTTTCCTTGTTTGCCAAGGCAACGGTTTTGTGTGCTTTTATGGCAGCGAGCGTGGGCAGCAAACCCGAAATTCCCACAAGAGCATTGAGCACAATGTCCACGCCGGGCAGCGTTACCACCTCCGCCAATGCCTTTGCTCCCGCAAACACTTTGATGGGCAAGCGGCTCAGGGCTTGCTTTACAGTGAGATACAAATCTTCGTCGGCAACCACCACTGCATTGGGCTCCCATTGCCGGGCTTGCTGCACCAACAAATCCACGTTGCGGTGCGCAGTGAGCACCTCCACCTCAAAGCAGTGTGGGTGCTGCGCAATCACGTCCAACGCTTGCGCGCCAATAGACCCCGTAGCCCCCAAAATGGCAATGCGTTTTTTCATACCGTAAAACCTTGTTTTTTCAATTTTTCCAAATTAAGATAAAAAGCATATTTCATTCGGTCGGTTAATGTTTTTTGTTTTGCGTATCGGCATAGCGCGAAATTTGAAATACGATTTCGCTGTATTGATCTTGTTTTTCCCAAAAGTATTCTTAGATTGCGACGGTTGTTTGTCCTCCATTCACAATTTGTAAGTGGTTGTGTCTTTATGTATCGGTTTGTTTGGTCTAATTCAATATGGTCGGCGGTGGCAGCAACACCGTTGTTGAATACCAAAAACATGTTTGGTTCATTTTTAATTGTATCGCGGATACCTTTGTTTATTTTACCCGTAAGTTGCAGAAACGAGCGCACATTCTGTTATCTTTATTTCCCTGCTTTCAAAATAATTACGCTTTCTCTTAATGTATTGATACTCGGACTGTGTTTAGTTTTTCTTCTTTTAATATCGCGAAGTACTCCTACTTCTTTTAATTTCCAATTTGCCAATCCTGCCATTTCAGCTATAATTAAATCTACCGGAATTTCCTTATCGGCATATGCAGAATTAGAAACAACAAACCAAAGTTGTGTGTTTTTTTCTGCTTTACTTCGCAATTGTTTGAGAATATTTAACATATCTTCAAAATATGCTTGTACCATCAATGGAATACGTTTGTGCATCAACTCATTTTCATGGTTAGATATATGTTCCATTGAACTTTTGTACAATTCTCCAAAATTTGAACAATAAGGGTTTTCCCATTTTGCCTGTATATGGGAACGAATAGTCTCTAAACGTAAATTGTATAATTCTTCTCTGTTTTTAACAAATTGCCCGAGAAATAATTCAGGTCGGTAAATATCTGTATAGTCAAAAGTGTTGAGATATGGAGGTGAAGTAATGCATAATTTGAAGTTTTCTATGTTTTTATTTGATAAAACAGACCTTGCATCGCCAGTTAATATTTGAGGTTTTTCTAAAATTGGATAATGTTCACTGTCTTCAACTATCATAGAAAAAACTTTATCCAATGCTGTTAAAAAGGTTTCTTTGTTATAACCATTTTTTTTCCAGTTATCTCTGTATCTAAGACATTTCCCATCACGAGTTGCATTGCAATTTTGCATTGCAGAAATAATTAATGCAAGTTGCAAAATTTGCCTTGTTTCCGAAGATTGTAATTTTTCTGAAGCCTTCCACCCTCCGGCAAAAGAATCAAGGACATCGCTGTTAAAAAGCCACTTATCAAGATTTTTTGTTTCTGAGAAAGTAGAGAAACCTCTAAGAGGAGATACTGCGCCCTTTTCTACTCTGTCTAATATTTTTTGTCTGTTATTTTTGAATGTTGTAATATCAACATTTTGTATTTTAGATTTAGAGAGAAACGCGGTAAATGGATTTACCTCAATCCCAATTGATTTATATCCATTTAGTGAAGCTGTTAATGTTGTGGTTCCACTGCCATTAAAAGGGTCAAGTATGACATCGTTCTTGTTAATTTTAGAAGATTCAATTGCTTGCTCTACTAAAGTAGGTGAAAAACCTTCTTTGTAATAATACCATCTATGCCGAGGAAGATTTACAGTATCTACAGCATTGGAAATACCCAGATTGCCTAAAAAAAAGTTTGTATTTAATTGCATAATTATTCTACTATTGGCTTTGCAAACATACGAACTGGGATAGCAAAATTCTTTAATCTTTCAAAATATTTGTATTCTTCTGAAAAGTTTATCTCTTGATTTTCATAATACATTCCGTTTTCCGTGGTAATGGTTGTTGTGTTTTCATTTGTGCCTTTTCTACGTCCATCTATTACAACCAAATATGCTTTGGAAATTATATTAGGAGTATCGGTGTTGTCCATATCCAAATATTCTTTTAATTGTTTCGCTCCATCATTGGCTCTGCTATCAGTATATGTCGTTATGCCCCCATCTTCTTTTTTCGATTTGC
>BNTQ01000095.1 GCA_025996715.1 Bacteroidia bacterium
AATGAGCGGCACCTCGAGTTCGCCGATGTAGAGGGGCGAGCAGTAGGTTGATTTTTTTCCAATACCTTTGGACGACCAAATTAATTCGCCGCTATTTTTATTGAGCGCTACTATATTATACGTTTCGCCGCCGGGCGTGATGTAAATCACATCGCCCACTATCAAAGGCGATTCGGTGATACCGAATTTGAGATTGCGCCCATCAAAGTCGTTCAATACGTCTTTTGACCACACCACCTCCAATGTCTTTTCATCCAAGCACGACAGCACGCCTCGTCCACTAAAGATGTACAACTTTCCTTCATTCACATTGACTGTTGAGCGCGAGCCATTGAAATTTGCACTCCATTCCAAGCCGTATGTTTTTTTATTCAGCAAATTACCTTGCAAATCAAACACATACAGAACGCCTGTGCTGTCGGTCATTCCTGTGGTATAGACTTTGTTGTTGGCAGCCGACACTGAGGCGTGTCCCTCGCCCAAGCCGTCGAAACTCCAGAGCAGTTGCGGACCCTCTGCCGCCCACTGTTTCAACAAACCGCTTTCGTGATAAATCCCATCGCGATTTTCACCGCGCCACTGCGAATTTTCCTGTGTAGAATTACATCCCGCTGCTACACCAGCACACACAAATAATACTGCTAATTTTTTCATAATGATAATAATTAAAGATTTGAAATTTTGAAATTTTGAAACTTGAAACTATATTTTGTACGCTATCAACGTATTGCCGTGCCGCACATAAAGCGTTCCTTTGTAAATCACAGGATGCGCCCAATGTTGGTCTGTTCCCAGGGTAACCGAACATTTGCTGATAACATCAAATTTTGCAGGCGTGGCTTTCACCAAAGCCAAATCGCCTCTGTCGGTGTAGCAATAAAGCATACCATCGGCGGCAATAGTTACGCCTATCGGCAATGATTTGTCCTTGTATTTTTGCTCGCCTGTTTTCCAATCCACGCAAAACCAAAATTTGTTGTGGTCGCCCGAACCGTAAGCGTAATCGCCAATTTTGACCATCGCGCCGATGCGTGAATCCAAGTCGGATGATTCCCACACTTTTTCTACACTGCGCCCACCGTTGGTCAAGCGCAACATCACCGAGCCTTTGCCGTAGCCGCTGGTGCACAGCAATTGATTGTCGTGATAAACAGGAGCATTGGGGTGCACCGCGTAGCGATTGATATTTTCAAACGACCACAATTTTTTGCCGGTGGCAATATCCACGCCCACAATGTGTTTTGCCATCATTGTTACCACCTGCGGCACTTGCTGGTCGCTCACATAGATGGGCGAGCAGTAGGCAGAAAGGTCGCCGTCGCCTGCGCAACTCCATATCACTGCACCCGTATTTTTGTTCAACGCAACGATGCTATGTTTTTGTCCGCCGGGGGAAACGATGAGTTTTTCGCCCACAACGAGCGGCGATTCGCAAATGCCCCACTGGATATTCTTTGTGTCAAAGTCCGTCAAGAGGTTCTTTTTCCAAACAATATCCAAATTGCTTTCATTGAGACAAACCACGTCGCCCAAGCCCGAAATCAGGTATATCTTGCCGTCATTGACGGTAACCGTTCCCCGCGTTCCGTTGTAACTTTTGTCCCATTCGTTGCCATATTCTTTTTTGTTCAACAATTTGCCCGACAAATCGAATACATAAAGGTAGCCCTTGCCGGCAGTCATTCCGGTTACATAAATTTTGTCGGCGGATATGGCTGCCGACGAATGTCCTTCGCCCAATCCGTCGTAGTGCCAACGCACCGCAGGACCTTCGGCTGCCCACGATTTGAGCAAGCCTGTTTCTTTATAGACACCTGTGCGGTCGCCCCGCCACTCAATGTTTTGCTGCGCCAACAACGACACAGCGGTTAACAAGCCTACGCTCAAAAAAACTATTTTCTTCATAGTGATAAATGTTAATTGATTAATAATTTAGGTTCAAAATAATTTAAAAAAAAGACAAAGATATGGATTATTTTAAAATTCACATAAAAAATCAACCACTTACAAAATTATTGTAAATGGTTGATTTTTTTATGCGTGTGACCCCAGAGGGATTCAAACCCCCAACCTTTTGATCCGTAGTCAAATACTCTAATTCAGTTGAGCTATGGGGCCAAAAACGGTGCAAAGATACTACATTTTTTTGTTAATACAAAATTTTAGCACAAAAAAAATAGCCAATGCGCTCTTATCATCGCCAAAACAAAACGTACAAAAAATTTAAAACATTTTGTACAAAAACGCACACAGCCTTTAAATGCCGTTTAAGTGATAATTTGCCGTTAATACCTCTGTTTTTCGCTTAGTGTTGCCAATTCTTGCACCTGTGCGGACAATTCCTGCTATTTCTATGCTTTGCCACTTGTTTTGCGAAACGTACTGCGTTAGCATATCACTTGGGTAACTGCTCAAAATGAATTTGCCTTCAATTTTTGCCAGCGTTTTTAGCAATAGTTCAAAGTCCTCTGCAGTGTACCCATCGTAGTGCCCCATATTGGCGTTGAAATAGGGCGGGTCGCAGTAAAATAGGGTTTCTGCGCTGTCTCTTGTGCGGATTAGTTGCACGGCATCTATGCACTCTATCTGCGTGTTCTGCAGTCGAATGGCGTAATCTTCTGTAAAACTATCCCGCTTGTTAGCGACTTTTTTGGCTGCTTTGCCCATTTTATTGTCGTAAGACCAGCCCGCGTTGAGCGAAGCGTAGAAACTTTGGTTTGCCAGCATCCAAAACGCCCACGCGCGTTTTAGTTCGTTGAACATATCGGGATTGTTGTAAATTACCGTTGCTTTGCGATATAAATCTCGGCTGTGTAACGATATGCGGATTTCTTTTTCTAACTCAACGAAATCGTTTTGCAAGGTGCGGTAGAAGTTTATCACCTCTTTGTTGGTGTCGTTAATGACTTCCACGCGGCTGGGTTGTTTGGCAAAGAATATAGCGCCGCCGCCAAAGAACGGCTCACAATACAGATTATGCGCCGGGAGCATCGGCACAATGAGGGCAACCATATTTTGTTTGCCGCCATAGTAGGTAATTGGGGTTTTCATTGTAATTATTGATTAGGTTTGTAATTCATTATTATCCACTCTTCTTGTTTGCGGCGGCTGGACGACTTGCAGGTAGTTATGTTGCGCTCAACGGCGTGAATGTTCCATTTGTTGCGCTTTGCCGTGCTGCGTATTGTTTCGTTGGGGTACATTGTGAGCATAAATTTGCCTTTGATTTTTGCCAACAAATCTAATAATTCCCGCAAGTTTTGCTCGTTGAACATTCCACTATAATGCCCCATATTGCTACCAATGTAGGGCGGGTCTACAAAGTGAAACGCATCGGGTGTGTCGTAGCGTGCAATGATTTTGAGCGCATCATCGCACTCAATGGTGGTGTGTTCGAGGCGCGTTTTGAGGTCGGCGTTAAAATTTTCTTTGGCAAACGACAATTTTTTGGCAACCGTATTTTTTGATTTATCAAAGCCAAAACTACTGCTGATTTGCCCGCCGAAACCCAATTTGCTAAGCACCCACACTGCCCACGCACGCTCAATGTTGTTAAAAAATGCGTGATTATTATAGATGTACCAGGCGTGTTCGTGCAGCCCGCGAGCGTTGAGGGTTTGCTCTGCAAGGACTTTTAAGGCTTTAAAATCCTTAACGATGGTCCGGTAAAAGTTGATTAACTCGCCGTTGAGGTCGTTAATGACTTCAACGAGTGCGGGTTCTTTGGCAAAGAACACCGCTGCACCGCCCACAAAGGCTTCGGTGTAGAGATTGTGCACAGGCACAAGCGGCAAGATATGCTTGAGCATATTCTGCTTGCCGCCATAATAAGTAATGGGAGTTTTCATTTTAAATTTTGTTAGTTATGAAATAATTTGTAATTTTGTATGTCCGATGAAATTAAAATAAAATGCAACGCGCCGGTGGGCTTTTAGCCTCCGGTGGCGCGTTGCGTTTATATTCTTTATTTTGTCGGACAACAAATAATAGAACCGGAGGCTTTTTATCCTCCGCAGTTGCAGTTAGGTGGGTGATTTATTTTTAACCATTTTATTATTGAATAATGGATGAACTTATTAAATCGGCAGCAGAACTATTAGTACAAACACAACAATGTTCAACCTCTTTAATCCAACGAAATCTTGAAATTGGATATCATCGTGCAGGACGCATTATGAATGCTCTTGAATTAGCAAAAATTGTATCCCAACAAGATGGTTTCAAACCAAGAATAGTGCTCATTAAGCAAAAAGAACAAATTACCACTTTATTAGACGAACACAAATCCGAAATAGAAAATTATTTTAATACTGATTATACCATAGAATTTTCAAAAACACAAGAAAATATGTTGCAAGCAGAACGTGATAAAATTGCCAATGAACTATTAGAAAAAGAACGAAAACGTAAATTGAAAGAAGAAATTAAACAAGATTTAATAAATAAAGTACTTTTACCTAATAACAAATAATCAAATTTTTATGAAAAACCTAATCTATATCACCGCCATTGCTCTTGCCTGTTTTGCCTGCAAAAAAGAGAGCGAACCCACGCAAGATTACACAAGTTTCGCCATCAAAATCAATGATGGTGACCAAGTAACGTTGCCTAACGTTGTGAGTGGCTATTTTGACGGCAACGGTTATTGTTGGAAAATTGCCGAACACGGCACATTGTCAATGGGACAAACAACCGAAGAAACAATACTCACAATAGATGTGGATAGTATTTATATTTTTAGCGACTATTTAGGTTCTTCCAGATTCAACAACCCGCTCATTATCAAAAAAAATAAAAAAAATACTTTTAATGTCAGTGAAAATCCTCTGGCAATAGATGTAAATAATTTAGATAGTTTGCAATATCCACAATAGTGATTATACTATATGAACCACATCACCTACTCTGTAAAAATCACCACTTCGTAGCCCTGTCGTGTTGGTAGGTAGTTGGCATTGTAACCTGCCGAGTTGTAATCTTGAGTCTTGATTTATTACTGGACTGGGGATGTAAATACCGTCATCATTAATTCGCACAGAAACAATATATTGCCCATCCACTAAATCGTATATTTCAAATACATTTTTACCTTGTACTCTATTTATAGAAAACATTTTATTGAAATCCACAGATTTAAAGTACATATTAAAACCATTATCATCTAAAGTAATTTTTCTACTTTCTCCATTATTCATAATTTCAATGCCTTTCAGTTTACCGCTTATAGCATTTATCTCTCCTTCAATTTTAGCATTATTTGCCACAAACGACCCATCGTGCCTCACCCTAAACGGGGCATTGTGCCTATTCTCATACGTTCCGCCTGCCCAAAATCTGACGGGGTTGGCTTTTTCGGCAGTTGTGCCTACGTCATCTGCGGATAAGCCGCTAATGCCTGCTTTGGTAATATCATCTGCGCCGCGCATTTGCAGTAGGGTGGTCAGTATCAGCCCGCCTATGATGTCGGTTTTGTAGTCGCTCATTATGGCATCGAGCAGCGAACTGCGGTGGTTGGCAAGTGCGGCAAGATTAGTGCTGCCGTCTATCTGCTTTTGCTGCTTGTAATCGGCATATTTGCGCTCGGCGAATGGGTTGCTGGGCGCGTCGGCAAGTACTACATTTTCGTATTGGTAAATGAGTTCGTTGCCCAGCACTTTATCAAATCCCGTAATGCGGATGTCTTTGTTGATGCCCAGCGGTTCGTCAATGAGCGTTACCGTAGCCCCCAGCACAAGTTCCAAATTGTTGCGCGAAAATTCTATTGCGTTGGGCGTAACCTTGTACTCCGTTTGCGGCACGCTGTTGTCGGCAAGGTACTGCTGTGCTTTAGCCAGCAGTTCGGCTTCGGCGGCATCAATGTACGATTGGGGCAAGGTGATGTCGAGCAGTACGTATTTGTCGCCTACTTGCGGATGCAGGGCAGCATTGGGCAGGGCAAAATTGCCATTGACGCCGGTGTCGGGATTGCCAAATTTTTCGTTGATGGGAATAATTGAAAACTGCCGTGTCGCGTGGACGTAGCCCGATATTTCAAAGTCGTAGCCGGCGAGGTTGCCGGAGTTGAAGTGGACTTTTGCCTTTGCGCCGGGCAGCAGGTACTTATAGACGCTGGCGCTGCCATTCGGATTTTTCTCCATCAGGTCAAAAGGCATATCTGCATCGTTGAAGGTCAGGGGGTTCTGCGGGTCAATGCCTGTTACCGTACCCTCGCGATGGGGGTACAGGTCATCAAAAATTTGGGTGTGCTCGATAACGCCAAAGAGGTTGGTATTTTGTTCCAAATAACCCACTCCGCTTGCAGGAAGTTTCAGCCGGCTTGTGCCATTGCGGTAGCCAAAGGGCAGGTTGCGCTCGCTGCCAAAGGCGTAGAGGCGGGTAACAATGCCGGTGTCTTTCATTACGCGCTCGATGTCGTAGAGGGTGTGCCCTTTGCCGTACTCAAAGTTGTAGGGCAAGGCGGCTTCCTTGCGGGCAAAATGAATGGTATTGCCCTCAAAGTAAAATTCGGTGTCAAACTCCTGCGCCAAGCGTTGCAGCACCGACAGGCAGTTGTCGGAGTTGAATGCAATTTCTTTGGCTTCGGCTGTGATGCAGTTGCCTGCCTGCCACACCCCACCAATGCGGTTGCCGTTCACAATCACCAAGTTAAGGAAATCCTGTGGCGTTCCTACCAACGAAAAATCTGCCATACCGTTGCGTGCAAGGTCGTTATCTTCGCCCCAGAATAGGTATTGGGCATTGCGGAGTTGGTACTGTGGTGCCTCAAAAGTGAGGTGGTATTCGTAGCGGATGCGGCTCCATTTTTTGACTGCCGGCAGCAGGTTCATTGTGTAACGCTCGCCTTCAAACTCCAAATAGTCGCCAATGGCAAACTCAAACGCTTGCGGCAGCACTACCTTAAAGGTAATGATGTTGACGCCCAAGAGTTGCTGCTGCAACTTGCCGTCTTGCGGGCGCAGGGTGATGATGGTGGCGTTGCTGCGTTTGATAGGGATTCTCATAATTTACAATGGATAATTTACAATGGATAATGGATAATGGACAATGGATAATGGACAATGGATAATTAAATGGTGGTTAAGTGTTATTTCAAAGGTATTTCCGGCGTTCCCCCTTTGGGGGTTAGGGGGTGTAGTTCGCCTTTTAAAATAGCAGCGCATTGTTCGGCGACGTTGCGAATGTTGGCATCCACTACGACTTTGCCCAGCACGGCATTACTTTTGAACTCGTTGGTGATGTGGATGGCGATTGCCTCCTGCTGGGCGAGTTCCTTTATCATTTCGCGTTGCACGGCAATGGTGCGGTTTTGCTCGGCAATGGTAGCCTTATTGGCAATGTTTTTGTAGCCCAACACGCCTGCCGATAGCAGCGATAGGGCGAGTGCTATGTAAAGGATGATTGTTTTCATTTTATTTTGTTTTTGGGTGATTGGGGCGCACACGTAGGTGCGCCCCTACTTGAAATAAAATTTTGCTTCTGCTGCCCGGCGTTTGTGCAGACCTTCGTTGTACTTGCCGTTGGCGTTGCACCATTTCATAAATTCGCCGCCAATGAGCGGGTCGTTGGGGTTCACCTTGGCGCGTTTGACGAGCGTGCTGCCTTTGAATGCCGCCACGCCAATGTTGTAGGCAAGCGACACGAGAGCATCGAATTGGTGTTGTTGTAGGGGCGGGGTTTGCCCGCCCATCAAGGCATCATTCACGGCATCCTCAAAACGCAAAACGTCAAAATCAAAAAATGTATCGGCGTAAAATTGGGTAACCTCCTCGCCCTCGTTTACGGCACCTGTGTGTCCGTAGCCGATAGTCCACACGCCTGCGCTGCATTGATAGGCTTTGAGGCGCAAACCTTCAAAGTCTTTTATCAGTTTTTTGCCTGCATCACTTAGTTTCATTGTTGATTATTTTAAATTTTTGAATTTCCCTTGTCAGGGTGTTCACCTGTACGGTAAGTTCCTGCACTTTCCCCTTCAAAGTAATGATTTCGTTAAAATAATTGAGGCTTCGTTCATGGGCAGATACGAGTTGTTTGGCAAGTTCGCTATTGCGCTCGGTAAGCACGTGAATGCTATCCAACAGCGGATTGATAGCCTCTTGCACCACAGTGTAGTTGTCGCGTGCTTTTTCGGTGCGGGTTTTCTTTTTGCTCCAAAACCACGCCACCCCGCCGCCCAGCGAGGTGAGCAGAAATGTTATTATTTCGCCAATGTATTGCATACTCTAATTACTAACAGGTGAATTATACGGAAATTCCTTTTTGATTTTTGCAACCTCTTCCACTCCTAATGCAATATCATCATTCATTGTGCCTGCCTCCAACCCTGCCTCAATATTTTTGCGCATTCCCGCCAGAAGCAACGAATCACTTCGTTGACGGTACTGCGCTTCACGTGCCATCTTAATATCGTCATCCGTGGGCACATACACAGGATATGACTCGTAAGTCCACGCGCCATTCACGTAGCGCGGCAGGCTTATGTCCACTCCTTTGGCATCACGAACGAAGTTCGGGTCGTAGGGCGCGTGGGCATAACCCGCAGTCAGTGCTTCCAACATAACGACCTGCTCGTGCCGGTACGCAGGAGTACCATCAGCATTGATGGGATAACCCTCTACGGTAGCGGAATGCTCTTGCTCTTGTGCTGGCTCTTGCACTTGTTCATCTTCCTGTTTTTGTTGTGTTTTTGTTTTCATTTTTTTTAATAAATAGTAGTTATAGTAAAACCAAAGCCTCCTCCAATGTTAATAACAGTCTCTTGCGGCTGTGCTCTATTGCCTTGTCTGTATGCAACAGTACCGTTGCTTTTTCCGTAGATATGTACAGGAATATTGGGATTTGTATTATCTGCACAAAACAACGCCAAAACACCTGTACTGTAACTTGTAAATCCATTGCCATACAACCAATTAGCAAGTGCTGCAAATTTTTCTTCTGATGTGCCTGTTGTTGATGGAGTAGTTGATGCGGTTGTAAATACTCTAAATTGCGATTCAATTGATGACGTAGAGATAGAAATTAGGTAGCAATGCGCTACGGGAAATTGTTTAATGCTATTAAAATAATTTCCGCTTATCATATCATCCAACGACATAGGGTTGCTGGTATTAGGATTGTATTTCCATGTATAACCGGTAGGGTATAATGTTGGGATGACTTTTTTACTCCTAACGTGGTAATAACTTCCACCTCTAACATAAATGATTTCTGCAGACCCACTATAATCTTGAAATAAATTACCTATTGGAGGTATATTATTTAATGTCCATCTATATTCGCTTCTATAAATAGTTCTATTTATAGTGTTATTATAAAATACACCGTTGCCATTCAATAAGTATTTCTCGTGAAAAAATAATGTAAACCCCCAATTATTTGTTGCCCACGAAGGTTTATGGTAAGGTGTAAACCAGTCCATATTAACCTCTATTTTTATTTCACCATCCGTCATGTGATTTGTTGATTCAAATACAAGCGGATAGTATGTATCTTCGTCAAGCGCAGTAGTATCAATAACACAATAGTCCAAATAACTATCTTGCGAAAAAAGTTGCTTCAAATTATCCCGTATCCCCTGCAACTTACTAACAATGCTACTCTTTGCAAATCCAACCAGCGTACTACTCGCAGGATTATCCGCAAGCGTAGCATTAGCAAGTAGGTTGCCTTGGTTGTCTGTTTGCGCCAGATTGTACGTCTTTGCCTCACCGCCCGCCGGCTGTATTGTTACTGGTACTGCTGCGTTATTAATATCTTGTCCAAAAGATATACTACCATTCAACAAAACTGCATCATCACCTCTTGATTTAATTCCGGTATCTACACCTCCTATAAACCAATTTCCGTTCGCGCCAATGGAAGGAATAAGCAGATTGCGCGGAAAATTACGCCACTGCTTGTTATTGCTACTATTACGAGTTCCAAGTATAGTATCCTGCTCCGTAAAGTCTTGCGATACAGGTATCTGGTTGGGTTTTATAGGGTTCGTTTCCATTTTTATTACATTGACAAAAAGTAATCATTATCGTCCATTGGGTACATATCTAAGTTGTCCACCAATACGTTGTAAATTATCAGCGCGGGATTCAACTCCCGTAGGGTCATATCAAAGCGAACTATTATTTTGTTCGTGTTCTTTATGCGTGTGTAGCGAGTGGGTTTGCCAAAACTTTTGAGTAGCAGGTCGTATGGTTTATTAAATTCACTCACAAACCACCTGACCGCACCCTCACGCATCTTGTCGTAGAACCCATTGTACTTGTTCCAAAAATCACTCTCTCCGGCGGCTACTATCAAGCATTTTACAGTTACGTCTCTTGCTTGCACTTTCACGGGCGTGCTCAGCACATCTTCGCCGTCCTCATCTTCCCATTCGTGTGCCAGCGTCGGCTTTGGGTTGGGTAGTGCCAGCAGGTCGCCCGTGCTGCCCCGCTCCAACATCACGCCGTAGGTGTCCCACAGGTCTTGCCCATCCAAATAATATTGCCCACTTTTCATTTTTCATTGATTTATGCTGCCCTTTGTTGTTGTGCATATTCGCTACGCAATGCCGTTATTCCCCCATCAATTTTTTGCAAAAACGGCAAGTACTCGTCGGTGGTGCTGCGGATGCGTTGCACGTGCGCCAGCATATTGTCCATTCTCGCCATTTGTTCCACCACGTTCACACGGATGGCGTTCATTTGCCCGGC
>BNTQ01000096.1 GCA_025996715.1 Bacteroidia bacterium
GCGGCACACCTCCCTTGAATGCAGGCAAATTGGGCAAATCGCCAATGATGCCCTGCGGATAATCTGCCGGACCGGGAAAGGCAAAACTAATAGCCACCGGCGGCGTTGCCAACCCCTGCTTCACTTGCGTAAAGCCCTGCACCAAGGTTTCCAGACATTGTTGCAGGTTGTTCACGTTGGGCACCAAGGCGATAGGCTTCACTATCTCTTGGTTGCCTTGCATTGCAGCAAACCGAAAACTCTGCCCCCCTGCATTCAGGGTGAGCACTATGCGATTGTCTTTTTCGTACATAATAATTTGAATTAGTTGAAAATTTGTAATGGATATTGCTTGTAAATTCGCTAAATCCCCCGTTCTTTTTTTATTTGTTCGTAGGCATCTTTTATTTTTTTGAACTTTTCGGTGGCGGCTTGTTGCACGTCGGCTCCCATTTGTGCAACCTTGTCGGGGTGGTGCTTTTGGGCGAGACTGCGGTAGGCTTTTTTCACCTCCTCGTTGCCGGCAGAGGGGGATATTTCCAACACCTTGTATGCCCACGTTGGGTCTTGCGTGGCAAACATTGCTTTCACAGAATTTACTTCCGCTTGCGACAATCCCAAATGCTGTGCAATCTGCTCTATCACACGCAATTCGGCGGGGTGGATGTGGCCATCGGCATCGGCAATGCCAAAAAGCAGGTGCAGCAATTCTCGCCGCGAAGCAATGTCCAAATGCTGCCTAATTTGTGCGCACACATCGTTGAGCGGCATGGGTTGCTGCAAAATATCTCTGAGCAAAATCAAGGCTTCGCGAGCAGCCGCTTCGCCAAATTGTTGCACAAAAAATCGTTTCACATAGTTCAGTTCCGACTGCATTATTTTACCATCGGCTTTGATAACCGCTGCAATGAGCACAATGAGGCTCACCTGAAACCCACTGCGTGCCTGCCTTGCGGGCGACGAATACGATGAGCGCGACGACGACGAAACCACTTCGCTGCTGAGTAAAGCGCCCAGCGCAAAGCCAATGATGCCCCCAATGGGGCCTCCCAAAAACCAGCCCAAACCGCCCGTGAGCCACTTATTTATTTTTGGCATAAATCCAAATTCAATGGTTAATACGTTTCAAAATTGAATAGTTGCAAAGATAGTATTTTTTGTCTATGTGCTCTTCAACTATCTTGTTTTCAATGAATAATTACACGATACAAAATTGTAACCTGTTAATTTTCAATGAGTTAAATTCTTTGGCTTTTTGAATTAAAAATAATGTATTATCTTTGTAGTTTATGATGCAAACAAAAGATATTGGCGTTATTTTTGATATGGATGGCACGCTCATTAACAATATGGCGTACCATGTAGCGGCGTTTCACGTGTTTTTCAAAAAGTACGGCATCTCCATGAGCGACGAAGATTTTTTGCGCTTTGCCAATGGAAGAACCAACGATGACGTAATGCGGCACTTGTTTGGCAGCGATACCTCACAAGCGCGGGTGATAGAATTGACCAACGAAAAAGAGGGCATTTACCGCGATTTGTATCGTCCGCATTTGCAGTTGAGCAGCGGGTTGCAGCCTTTGTTGGATGATTTGTATAGTAGGCAAATTCCAATGGCAGTAGGCTCTTCGGCAATTGACGACAACATTGATTTTGTGTTGGATGGCTTGCACATTAGGCACTATTTCAAAGCCGTCATCAACGCCTCGCAGGTGCAGCACGGCAAGCCGCATCCGGAGGTGTTTCTCAAAGCCGCTGCCGCTCTTGGTTGTGCGCCGCAACGTTGCCTCGTGTTTGAGGATGCCGCTGTGGGCATAGATGCCGCGCGGGCTGCGGGTGCCAAGGCTGTGGGCATCACCAGCGTAATGTCGCGCCAAGCCTTGCGCCAAGCCGATTTGGTGATAGACAGTTTCACCCAAATCAATATAGATACGGTGTTTGGACTTTTTGCAGCACAGCAATAAATTGTATTTTTTTGTCCTAAAATTTATATCTTTACAATCAAAAAACTATGAGCAACAACACTCCCAACAATAACCAAAAGGAACTCAACATTGAGTTGAACGAAAAAGTGGCGGCGGGCATTTACTCCAACCTTGCCATCATCACGCACTCCAACACAGAGTTTGTGATAGACTTTGCCAGTATGCTGCCCGGCATTCCCAAAGTGCCTGTGGTGAGCCGCATTATTCTCACACCCGAACACGCCAAACGGCTAATGCTGGCATTGAACGAAAACATCGTAAAATTTGAAAACACACGCGGCAAAATCAATACCGACAGCAACAATGGCGGACTCACCATCCCGATGAATTTTGGCGGAAACACAGCACAAGCGTAAAACAATGGACAATGGACAATGAATAATGGAGAATTGAGAATTTGTAGGGGCGAGGTTTGCTCGCCCGTTGATGAATAACCCGAAGGGTTGAATTTGAAACCTGAAACCTGAAATTTTGAAACTCTTAAAATTATGAAAATCGTAGTATTAGCAAAACAAGTGCCCGACACGCGCAACGTGGGCAAAAACGCAATGAAAGAAGACGGCACAGTGAACCGTGCTGCCTTGCCTGCCATTTTTAACCCCGAAGACCTCAACGCGCTGGAACAGGCTCTGCGCTTGAAGGATAAGCACGCAGGCAGCACGGTGCAGTTGCTCACAATGGGACCCGGACGTGCAGCAGACATCATTCGCGAGGGACTGTTTCGCGGTGCCGACGGTGGCGTGTTGCTCACCGACCGCAAGTTTGCAGGTGCCGACACGCTGGCAACTTCGTATGCACTGTCGCGTGCCTTGCAAAAGTTGCAGCCCGACCTCATCATCGCAGGCAGGCAAGCCATCGACGGCGACACCGCACAAGTGGGACCTCAGGTAGCCGAAAAATTGAACTTTCCGCAAGTTACCTATGCCGAAGAAATTGTGGGCTACAACGGCAAAGAAATAGTGATAAAACGCCGCTTGGAGCACGGCGTAGAAACAGTGAGCAGCACGCTGCCGCTGGTGGTAACGGTGCACGGCTCGGCAGCCCCCTGCCGCCCGCGCCACGCCAAGTGTTTGATGAAATACAAGCACAGCCGCACCGCCACCGAGCAGCAAGAAAATCCCTCGCCCTACTACAACGAAAGCCTGCGCATCACCGAATGGGGCGTTGCCGACGTGGGCGGCGAGGAGCAACAGTTTGGCTTATCAGGCTCACCCACCAAAGTGAAAAAAATTGAGAACATTGTGTTCGCCGCCAAAGAAGCAAAACGCCTCACCGCCGCCGACAAAGACGTGGAGGAATTGGTAATAGAGTTGATTGGGAATCATACGATTGGATAATTACCAAATGTTTCAAGTTTAAGATTTAAGATTATTTGTTCATCACTTATATCTTATATCTCATCGTTCATTATTAACTATAAAAATTATGAGCAATTTAAAAGGTTCAAAAACAGAAAAAAATCTACTCACTGCGTTTGCTGGGGAGTCGCAGGCGCGTAATCGCTACACTTTTTTTGCAAGCAAGGCAAAAAAAGAAGGTTACGAACAAATTTCTGCCATTTTTTTGGAAACGGCAGGACAAGAAAAAGAACACGCTGAGCGTTTCTTTAAGTTTTTGGAGGGCGGAACAGCCGAATTTACGGCGACTTTTCCTGCGGGTATAATTGGCACAACAAAGGAAAACCTTGCTGCCGCTGCCGCAGGCGAAAATGAAGAGTGGTCAAAGGATTATCCCGCTTTTGCAAAGGTTGCCGACGAAGAAGGCTTTGCAACCATTGCCGACATTTTTCGCAAAGTGGCAACAGTGGAAGCCGAGCACGAAAAACGTTATTTGCGTTTGCTCGCCAATTTAGAAAACGGAACAGTGTTTGCCAAAGACCAACCCATTCGTTGGCAGTGCCGCAACTGCGGCTATGTGCACGAAGGCACTTCGGCACCCGATGTTTGCCCTGCCTGCGCACATCCGCAGGCCTACTTTGAGGTAATGAAAGAAAATTATTAAAACCCCCTAACCCCCAAAGGGGGAATGAATTATGAATTATGAATTAAAAAAATATACTCAGTTTGGCACGTGGATGGTGGTACTATTGTTGCCCTTGTGCGTGTTGCTCACGCTGGGCGCGGCAGGTGCAGGCGAGTGGACAATATCTGCCATCGTAACAGTGATTGTGTGGCTACTTTTGTTGCTGATGTACCAACTCACCATCACGGTAAGCGAGACGCACATTAGGTTTACGATGGGCGTAGGGTGGGTTGGCAAGTCATACAAAATTGCGGATATTCAATCGTGCAAGGTGGTGCAAAATTCGGTGTGGACGGGCTGGGGCATTCGCAAAATACGCAACGGTTGGCTCTACACAGTGGAGGGATGGCAAGCCGTTGAATTGCATTTTGTCGATACAAAAAAAGTAGTGCGCATTGGCACCGACCATGCCTGCGAAGTGTGCGACCACATTCGCGCGCTGATAGGCGACCAAGAGCCTGCCCTATATGTGTTGCCCAGCAAGGCTTCACGGTGGGTAACGCCCATCATAACATTGGTCATTTTGTTGTTATACGCGGGGATATTTGCAGCCCATTTTTACAATTTTATGGATACTCGCGTGCAGTGCACCGATAACGAATTGATAATTGAGGGAATATATGGTGTTACCATTCCCCGCAGCGAAATAGAGCAAGTGGATACGCTCGCCGCGTTCCCCTCTATAACGTGGCGCACCAACGGTTATGCCTGGGGCAATACCCGCATAGGTAATTTCAAAATGGAAGATGGCAGCAGTGTAAAATTATTTATCAAAAAAGGCGCGGCACCCTACATCGTCATTCAACGCAGCGAGGGGCGCACCGTTTATCTTAACTTTGAGGAGAAACAAAAAACAGTAGAGTTATATAATCAATTGACAATAAAATAATTAAACAATGAACAATCTATTTGTATATTGCGAAGTAGAAAACGGCAAAGTTGCCGATGTGAGCCTCGAATTGCTCACCAAAGGGCGAAGCCTTGCCCAACAGTTGGGCTGCCAATTGGAGGCAGTGTTGGTGGGTTATCAGTTGGATAGCCTTGCCCAGAGCCTGTTTGAATACGGTGCCGACGTGGTGCACGTTGCCGACGACAAGCGGCTGTACCCTTATCTCACCTTGCCCCACACGGCAATTGTGAACGCGCTCATCAAGCAAGAGCAGCCACAGATTGCACTAATGGGGGCTACCACCATTGGGCGCGACCTTGGTCCCCGCGTGTCGAGTGCCTTGCACAGCGGTCTCACTGCCGACTGTACCAGCCTCGAAATTGGCGACCACGCCGACACCAAAGGCAATGAGTACAAAAACTTGCTGTACCAAATTCGCCCCGCTTTTGGCGGCAACATCATTGCCACCATTGTGAACCCCGAATGCCGTCCGCAAATGGCTACGGTGCGCGAAGGCGTGATGAAAAAAGAGGCACTGCCCGCGCCCAAAAAGGGCATCATCAAAAAAGCGGACGTTGCCAAAATTTTGAACGACACCGATTTTGTGGTCAAAATCATCGACCGCCAAATTGAGGAACGCAAGATAGATATTAAGAATGCGGGCATCATTGTATCGGGCGGATATGGAATGGGCAGCAAAGAAAATTTTGCACTTTTGCACGAGTTGGCGGCTGTGTTGGGCGGCGAGGTGGGTGCTTCGCGTGCCGCTGTGGATGCCGGTTTGGCAGAGCACGAGCGGCAAGTGGGGCAAACCGGCGTTACCGTGCGCCCCAAGTTGTACATTGCCTGCGGCATTTCGGGGCAAATACAGCACACCGCCGGCATGGACCAATCGGCAATGGTGATTGCCATCAACAACGACCCCAACGCGCCCATCAACCAATTGGCCGACTACGCCATCACCGGCGATGTGTGCGAGGTGGTGAACAAGTTGATAAAATACTACAAGAAAAATTCTAAATAATTGATAGTGGATGTAAGCAAAATAAAAAAGTCGGCAATTGCAAATGTCGGCTTTTTTATTATAGTATTGAATGGGTGAACTCTATGTCAGGTCAAAACCCAGGAAATACAACCGGTACCGGTGCTGTTTTAACTTATAAAGCAGAGGAAAAAGTGTGGGAGGCAAAAAAGTATTTTTACCTGAGTTTCAAACAATGTTATCCACGCCGTTATGAGGTAATACCCAATAATGATGACTAAAGGGAAGTTCTAACCATTTCAGATTGCTTCGAACTTCGTCCTCGCAATGACGTTTCTCGTGGTAATTATACCCTCGTTATACACAATCAGTCTGCAGTGTTGCACATTGGCGGTGTACAATTTTTGATGATATTATAGCACGCTGAAAGTTGTAAAATAAATTGTATCTTTGCAAAAATGGTACGAAACAAAATAATTGAGAATGGAGAATTGAAACTTGAAACTCTTTAAAACTATGGAACTAACTTGGAGATGGTTTGGCAAAAACGATAACATTACGCTGGATATGCTGCGGCAAATGGGTGTGCAGGGCGTTGTAACCGCGTTGCACGGTGTGCCCAACGGCAAAATTTGGACAGAAGATGCCATCAACGACCTCAAAAATTACATCGAAAAAGCGGGCTTGCGCTGGTCGGTGGTCGAAAGTTTGCCTGTGTGCGAAGCCATCAAATACGGCGGCAAAGAGCGCGAACAGTTGCTCCAAAATTACAGAGTGAGCCTCGCCAATTTGGGTAAATGCGGCGTCAAAACCGTGTGCTACAACTTTATGCCGGTCATCGATTGGATACGCACCGACTTGTACCATCCTAATCCTGACGGCACGTCGTCGCTGTATTTTGACCGCGTGCAATTTGCCTATTTTGATTGCTTTATTTTGAAACGCAAAGACGCCGAGCAGGACTACACCCCCGATGAAATAAGGAAAGCAAAGGTCTGGGACACCACCATTACCGAAACCGAAAAAGACAAATTGATTGATACCATTATTGTAAAAACGCAAGGTTTTGTGAACGGCAACATCCGCGAAGGCGACAAAAATCCGGTGGCGATTTTCAACAAATTGCTCGACTTGTACAAGGGAATTGACAAGGCGCAACTGCGCGCAAATATGAAGTATTTTTTGGAGCAGGTGATTCCCACTGCCGAAAAATACGGCGTCAATTTGTGCGTACATCCCGACGACCCGCCTTTTCCTGTGCTGGGTTTGCCGCGCATTGTTACCAACACCGAAGACATTGACTGGTTTTTGCACGCAGTGGACAATCCGCACAATGGGCTTACCTTTTGCGCGGGTTCGCTCAGTGCGGGTGTGCACAACGATGTGCCTGCTATGGCGCGGCGTTTTGCCGGACGCACGCATTTTGTACATTTGCGCAGCACCGAAGTAAGCCCCGAAGGTAATATCTTAGAGGCATCGCACCTCGCAGGACGCGGACAGGTAGTAGAATTGGTGCGCATTTTTGAAAAAGCAAATCCAACGCTCCCTATGCGCATCGACCACGGACGGCAAATGTTGGACGACGTGAACAAAACCTACAACCCCGGCTATTCTCTCTATGGACGAATGTACGCGCTGGCACAAGTGATGGGAGTGATTGCAGCGACAAAATAATTGAAACTTTGAAACTCTTAAAACTATGGCAAAATTCACCAAAATAAAAGTATGCCAAACGATGGCAGACGCGGGTATGGTACCCGTGTTTTATCACAGCGATGCCGAGGTGGCAAAGCAAGTGTTGATGGCTTGTTACGAAGGCGGCGTAAGGGTTTTTGAGTTCACCAACCGCGGTGATTTTGCCCACGAAACCTTTGGCACGCTCAACCAATGGGCACAAAAGGCGTGCCCCGAAATGATTGTGGGCATAGGCTCGGTGGTGGATGCCGGCACTGCCTCGCTCTATCTGCAATTGGGCGCCAACTTTGTGGTGAGTCCATTGCTCAATCCCGACATTGCAAAGGTGTGCAATCGGCGCGGGGTGCCCCACATACCGGGTTGCGGCACGCTGTCCGAAATCGGCTATGCGCAAGAGTTAGGCGCCGACATGGTGAAGGCATTTCCGGGCGATGTGTTGGGCGCGGCGTTTGTCAAGTCGGCAAAAGCACCTATGCCTTGGTCAAACATTATGGTAACAGGCGGCGTTGCGCCCACCCAAGAAAATCTTACCCAATGGTTCAACGCCGGCGTAACCTGTGTGGGTATGGGTTCCAACCTTTTCACCAAAGAAATAATTGCAGCCAAAGATTGGAACAAAATTACCGAAATGTGCAAAAATGTGTTGGACATCATCAAAAAGTTGAAGTAGAACCCTATTTACAGCGACCCACTAACAGCAACCAGCGACCAACGAGCCACTTTGCCCATTGGTCGCTGGTATTGTTCCCCCCGGGACGTAGAGACGTGGCATGCCGCGTCTCTACCAACGCACCATTCACATTATTTTAAAAATTCAAAACGGTTTCTTATTTTTGTACGATTATAAAATAATGCAAATGAATAAAATTATCTCACAAAAAATAGCCGCCGGCGAGCGAATTTCTACAGAGGAGGGCTTGTGGTTGTACCGGAGTGCATCCCTTGCGCAACTGATGGAATGGGCACAAACGGTGCGCCGCCGCATCAATGGCAACAAGGTGTTTTTTAACAAAAATGTGCACATCGAACCCACCAACATTTGCAGCAACCGCTGTTTGTTTTGCTCCTACCGCCGTGCCCAAAATGAGGAGGGTAGTTGGGCTTTGTCGTTAGACGAGATAGCGGCTATTGCCCAAAAATACAAGCATTCCGACATCACCGAAGTACACATCGTGGGCGGGGTGCACCCTCATTGGGGGTTTGAAGTGTATAAAAATATGGTGGCAGAAGTGCACAAAATTTTGCCTCAGGTGCACATCAAAGCATTCACTGCTGAGGAGTTGTGGAAAATGCACGAGTCGTCCAATTTGCCCTTGGCAGATGTGCTGCAACAGTTGAAAGCATTAGGTTTGCAGTCGATACCCGGCGGGGGCGCAGAGGTGTTGCAGGATGCAGTGCGGGCAAAAATTTGTCCAGAAAAAATCAATTCGGCGGCGTGGTTGCAGGTGCACCAAACCGCACACAACTTGGGGCTGTCGTCCAATGCCACTATGCTCTATGGGCACGTTGAAAGTTACGAAGACCGCATGGTACACTTGGGTTTGTTGCGCGATTTGCAAGACCACACGCGAGGTTTCAATGCCTTTATTCCGCTAAAATATAGAAAATTGCACAACGACCTCTCGGCAGTGGGCGAGGTGAGTACCGCCGAAGATTGCCGCAATATGGCTGTGTGCCGCTTGTTTTTGGACAACATCCCTCACCTGAAAGCCTATTGGCCAATGTTTGGCAAATCATTGGTTGACAATATGTTACATTACGGTGCCGACGATTTGGACGGCACCATTGATGCCGGCACACAAATTTATTCGATGGCAGGTGCCGAAGACACAAAGCCCACAATGACGGTGCAAGAATTGCAAGCCATTTGCCGCCGCAATCGGTTTGAATTGACCGAAAGGGATTCGTTGTACAAGACGGTAAAAAAGGAATAATAGTGAGAAAATTTATCAAAATAATGCATTTTTTGATAATGTATATGCTGTAATTTTCGATTTCTTTTGTAATTTTGTACACCTATGGTTCAACATTTTACAACCTACAACGCCGAGCAGCATCTTTTGTTGCCCACCGACCGCATCCTTGCGGCAGTGAGCGGCGGCGTGGACTCTATGACTTTGCTGTGGCTGTTGCTGCAAGCGAACTACAAGGTGGCAGTGGCGCATTGCAACTTTGCTTTGCGCGGCGCAGAATCTGATGGCGATGAACATTTTGTAAGCGATTTTGCAAAAAAATATAACCTTCCGTGCTTCACACGCCGCTTTGATACGGCTGCTTATGCCTCAAAAAATAAATTGTCCATCCAAATGGCAGCAAGGGAACTGCGCTACCAATGGTTTGCGCAATTGGCGGATACACAAGGTTTTACAAAGATTGCCATTGCTCACAATGCCAACGATGCTGTTGAAACTTTTTTTCTGCACCTCACGCGCGGCACCGGATTGCAAGGATTGACGGGGATGGCAGCAAAACAAGAAAAAATTGTGCGCCCTTTGCTTTTTGCTACTCGTCCGCAAATTGTTGCCTATGCTCAATCGCAGAGAATTGTCTTTCGCGAAGATTCGTCCAACAGTTCTACCAAATATACTCGCAACTACATCCGGCACAAGGTGGTGCCTGCCTTGCAGGAAATCAACCCTGCCTTTTTGCTCACCATGCAACAAAATTTGGCACACCTTGCCCAAGCCAACATCATTTGTCAGCAAGCCGTGAGCGCATTGCGCGCCAAAGCAATACAAGTCCACAACGACTTGGTTTACGTTGATTTGGTAGAACTGTTGGACGAATCTTCGCGAAAGACAATTCTCTGCGATTGAGCATAGGCAACAATTTGCGGACGAGTAGCAAAAAGCAAAGGGCGCACAAT
>BNTQ01000097.1 GCA_025996715.1 Bacteroidia bacterium
GCAATCAAAATTTGAGTGCTATGAACAACCCTTTGCGAGTAGCCGTTAACGGCGCACCGGCGGGCATCTACGATATTGAATTTACAGCCACCAATTCCATAGGCTGCAGCAAAACCTACAACAGCAACGTGATTATAGATGCTCGCCCGGGAGCCTTTACCATTGCCGCCGACAAGACCAATGTTTGCAACAATGAACAGATTACCGTAACGGCAAGCAATGCCTCTGTGGCAGGGCTGACCTACGAATGGGCTTTGAACGGCAATCTACTGCCGGGCAACAACAGTAGCATTAACCTTGATATGATGCAAGAAGGCACTAACTACATCACTGCCAAGGCAATCAACACCAACGGTTGCTATATCAACAGCAACCGCATAGAGGTTACGGCGCACACGCTCAATCCTGTGGTAGATTTTAGCAATACTTCGTTTGTTTATTGCCAAAATGCCACGAATTTCAATTTGAAAACCTTACTTGTGGGTACTGACAAAGACAAGGTATTGAACAAGCAAGAGGGAATGGATTGCAGCATCCTATCATCGCCATCCGGCTTGAGCGTGAATGGCAGTTATGATGTGAATTTGGCAAGCAGTGTTGCCGGCACTTATACGATTACCTTAAAAGTGTCGCGCAATGGCTGTGAAATTACCAAAACGGCTTCATTAACCGTTAATGCAATTCCTGCCAACTTTAGCATTAGCAGCACCCAGCCCAGTACCATTTTGGATGGTGCAACAACATATTTGCTTTGCAATGCTTCCACGTTTGATGTGTCCACCACCACGCTAAGCAACACCGCAAACGTAGAATGGTATTTGAATGACACCAAAATAGCCACTACTGCCACCGGAAGTTATACCTTCGGTATTGGCGGTGATGTAGAAAATGCGGTAATACGTGCGGTGGCAGTGAGCAGTGCTAATTGCGAAGTAAATAGCACCAACACTTTATTGGTAAGCCGCCGCACGGTAGATTTTAGCGGCATATCTGTGAATGTTGCGCCCACAGCCTACTGCAACGGCGACGAAAATGTGAACTTCTTTACTTTTGTTACGGCAGCCAACAAGAGCGATATTGAAGGCAGCAGCAACGGCTGGGGCTATAGTCTAAATTCGGGCGGCATCAGCCAGTGCGGTGGAAACAACAACCCCAAAATGCTGTGTATTCAAAACACAGCCCCCGGCACTTACAACACAGTGCTGACCGTAACCTACAACGGCTGCCAAGCCGAGTACCACAAAACCATCACGATAAAACCAGTGCCCGGCGCAACCACGCTCGCTGCGAATAATTACAATTTGTGTGCCAACGGCAGCGCAACAATGACGGCTACCACTGTAAATTACGTGAACACCTATACCTACAATTGGTACAGGGACGGTGCAACAACACCCACCCGCAGCGGCTCCACAAACCGCACCGAAAACTACGCGGCAGAGGGCGGCATATTGCAGGCAGCGTGGAAAGTAGCAGCAGTGGACAACGGCTGCACGGCTGCAATGAGCAACGAAATCACCATCAAAAACAACCAGCCTACTATGAACGCGGCGTTTACGGCGAATACGTTCTCAGGCAATTTTAAAGTTGGATTGTCAAATATGGTAAATGTGAATGAAAGTAGCGTAGAGATTAAGGCGAGAAATCTTAGTACTAACGCTTTTACTTTTGTAAATCAATCTGTTGCTGGTAATGTTTATACAATGACTATGAGTGGTATTGGAAGCGTCAACTATGAGATAACTGTAACATTTACGGACAACCAACTTGGACAGTGCAATAATACCGTCACAGTGGGAACTATCAATAAAAATGGCTCTAATTATACCGTAACCTCAGGTACTGTTCAATCTGCCTCTGCACCGCAGGGCGCAGGATTACCGCAAACTCTATCATTGATAAAAACAACAACTGCACCCGATTACGATGACGAGGCAGAACGCCTATACCGTGAATATGTAGCAGGGCTACGCAATGATGAGCATTTGGCGTTCTTAGCACCCACATATACAGGCATCAATGATGCTGTTAAATTGTTAATCTACAGCCATTCAACCGAGCAGGTAAAGGTAACAGTGCGCAGCGTGATGGGCGAGGTGGTCTCTACACAAAACGTTTACCTCAATGGCGTCATCACCGAACATTGGCTACAGTCTTATGACAAACCGCAAGTTGCCGGAATGTATTTTGTTGTAATTACCTACGCCAACGGCAAGCAGGAAACGCTGAAAGGGGTCATCAAATAAAAAAAGTTTGCTGCATTAACGTTTTTTAACGCAAAACGTTTGGAATATGCGCACAAATAAAATACTTTTGTGCGCATATTTAATAACTTAATATTCAAATTTATGGCAGCAGTAAGATTAAACTTGCTTTTAGAGCAAGGAGTTGTAGAACGAATGAAAGAATATGCGGCATTGCAGCATACTTCTATCTCGCGAATAACCGAAAACTTTTTTGCAACGGTTGCAAATACACACGAAAAAAAGGACGAATTGAACATCAGCCCAATTGTAAAAGCAATGAGTATTGATGGAGTGCAACTCCCCGCAAATTTTGACTATAAAAAAGAATTGGCAAAAGCCATAGAAGAAAAATATTCATAAATATGAAAAAAATTTTTATAGATACGAATGTGCTGCTTGACCTCTTGCTCAAAAGAGAACCGCACTATGCTTGTACCGCATTAGTATTTGATTGGGCGGTAAAACATAAAAATAATGGCGTAGCGTTGCTTATATCCAGTCAAAGCATTATTAACGCTCATTATATTTTAAAAAAACAAATCAAGGAGGAAATTCTACGAGCGGCATTGAACAATATCTGTGTAACCTGTGAAATTATTGACCTCAATAAAGATATATTAGTTAAATCGTTTTCTTCTCCCTTTGGGGATTTTGAAGATGCTACACAACACGTTTGTGCTTTGACTGCCGATAGCGACGTTATTTTAACCAACAATGAGAGGGATTTTAGAAATGCAATTATTCCGGTGATGAATGCTGATGAATTTTGGGCAGTATTGTCCACCATTACCATTAAGGATGCATAAAACTTATATTTTAATCACTTATCAATTACAATTATGAAACAGAAACTATTTACCGCAGCCGTTGCCATAGTAGCAACGATGAGCGCCTGCACCACCGAAAATTATTACCGCAGTGCCAACCGCAGCCCGATTTTGAGTAGCACCGTAAATTTGGATGTAGTGGACACCATAAAAACGAGCGCGGTTAGCCAAAAGCGAACGTATGTATTGCCCATTGAAGCGCAAGATGAGAATGGGAATATGAATACCTTGCTGGTCAATGCCACAGGCGGTGATGCTGCGATATTGGTAGATGGGCAGCCGAGTACCGAAGCCATAGAATTGAGCAAGGAGAAATATAATTTTACTCGAAATGTAGAATTTACACCCAATAGTGATGGTAAGCATAACGTATCGGTGCGCGTAAAAGATGACTTTGGTAATATAGCCTCACTTGAAAAAAATGTGTATAGTTTTACAAATATGAGACCAAAAGCAATGGTTTCTCTTTCTTATCAAAGAATGGGTTGGGATGCAATAAACTACACTCTTGATTTTACAACAAGTTATGATATGGATGCAAAATGGGGCGGAACAATTGACAGTGTGTTTTTTAATGCAGTATCTACAATGTATATAGAGGACGATGGTTCATTTTATACAGAAAATTATCAACTTAGTGCAAGTGTAGATGGTATGGTACACACGTACCCCTTGTACGATGATGGCATATTGTGGATGACGGATATTTATGCGTGGGTAATAGACAATGAAGGAATGGTAAGCGATACGGTGCATTTTAGTTTAGGGCACGTGGACTAATGAAAAAACACAATAAAATGGAGAATATAGAAGAATTACCAACGGAATTACCTACTGCGGATGATTTTGAATTGGCTCACAAGTTGCAACAAATAGAAGATTTGACTGCGGAAAGGATGTCGGAGCATTCAATAAGCAAAGAAAATGCAAAGAAAATTTATGAGGCTTTGAATGTAAGTAATCCGAATAAGTATGATAATCGTACAATAACTTTTGTAAAAGGAATATTCGGCAAATTGTCAGGGCATCAAAACCACGATTTGATATTTAGAATTTTGCCTAAATTGAATACATTATACGAAAATGCAATTCCTATTTATTTTGAAGTGGAACGTAACCCTCAAAAAAGTACTAATATAGTGGGGTTTCAAAATTATCTCTCAAAAGTAAATGATAATAAAAAAGACGAATACTATGTACGCATAACCGTTCAAGAACTAACGCCATCAAAAAAAACAAGAGAAAAAATAGGACAATCACAATTGCATAATACGGCAATATCGGATGTGCAGATATATAAAAAAGGCGAAAGCGGTTCGTCCGTAACCACCGACCTTAGCACGTCGGCAACGACAACGATAACCGCTTTTGTCGATACAAAGTTACAACAATTTTTTGAAAAAGCAATGATTTCACGCGAAAAAGTTGCAAAAAACTATAAAAAACAAGAAAAAATTATTCAAAAAGCGGTAAGGTCGGCAGCGTTAGAGGCTGTGAACAGGCAAACTGATGCGCAGAGAGCACAAGAAGAAACAACAAAAATGCCGGAACAAAAAAGAAGTCTAAATCTTTAATAATCAATATATTATGAAAAAATTACTGATAATTATGAGACTACCTGATTTAACAGTGGGAGAGTATATTACAGAGGTGGAATAAGTATCGGCGGGCAGGTTATGCAAAAGCCCAACCTTATACGTCCAAAACGCGCACACGCCCTATTGATACTAAAAAAAGAAAAGGTTTATCAACCAGCGAAAGTATGAAATCAAAAGACCGCCTTTTCCCTACGTCCGAAACGTACTCTGGTGCATCGCCTTTTCTAAAAGGCAAAGGTAATATAAAATTTTGTAAAAAAATAATAAAAATGGAAGAAACACAGAAAATACAAGCGGTAAAAGAATTTGTATTGGAACTATTTCACGAGGTGAAAAATAGCGATAATGCAGGAAATAAACCTATAACAATAGGCTTTCTAACGAAAAGTGCAGAACAATATCTATCTGCTCTTTCTGGATTACATTTTAAAGACCCAACGAGGTTCGTATTGAACACATCTGATCTAAGACACATTTACAAAGAGCACTACGGAAACAATGAAAAAGATAAGGGAAATAATATTCCATTAAGTGATGCAGATATAAAGAATATGATTGATGTAATTGCTAATCCTGATAAGATATTGTTTTTGGGTATTGACAAGGATACAAATGCTCACAAATTTGCATTTTTGAAAGCAACAGAAACAAAAAGCACGTATAATTTATTGGAGGTTTACGGTAATAGTAGAGGTCAACTAACAGCTAAAACGTTTTACAATACTAAAAAAAGTATCGGTGCGCGGGTTATGAATTTGCGAACAAACTCCCAACCCTCTACGTCCGAAACGGCGACTCACCCTATTGATACCTCAAAACCAGAAATACTGTTTATTGTCAGTAGTAGGTTTCTCAACAGCAAAGGTATAACAAGTTTTTCAGAAAAGCAAGAAAATTCGCAAAAAGTTTTTCAAAAAGCGGTAAGGTCGGCAGCGTTAGAGGCTGTGAACAAGTACACTGATGCGCAGAGAGCACAGGAAGAAACAACAAAAATGCCGGAACAAAAAAGAAGTTTAAATCTTTAATAATCAATATATTATGAAAAAATTACTAATAATCATTGGCATAACGTCAATAGCGCTCACGGCAAGTGCCCAAACGCACTTTCCAAAGAACTTTAATGTTGATTTAGGGGGCGGAATAAATGATGCCGGCAACTTTACCCCTGTTGTTGGCGGCGGGTACGTCTTTAACAATTGGTTTTCGCTGTACGGACGGTACAGTTTTGCCACAGGCAAGGTAGAGGGCGACCAATTGACCTATTGGGAGCACAACGCCGAAATCTACCCTTATTTTACGGTGCTATCCGTGCAAGATAAGTGGTTTATCTCGCCGCTGGTTGGCATTGCTTACAAACATCAAAATTTGGGTGGCATACCCACCTCGTCGCGGAACGTGAATGGGCACAATTTTGGTGCTGTCATTGGCGTGGAAGGCGAATGGCACTTTATGCGCTACCTATCGGCATTTGCAGGCGTGAACTATCGCGGGTTGTTTTTCAAAGAAGAACCGCGCTATGAGTTTTTTGCAACGGCGGGCATACGCACGAGTTTGCGAGTGTTCAAAAAGGCAGGAAAACGATAAACTTTAATGAAAGATATTATGAAACAATATAGCATTTTGTTGTTACTTTTTGTTGGTTGCACAAATCTGCAACCCACGCCTGTTGCGCCAATAGTACCAACAACGATAGTAGTTTATGACACTGTGACGCAGTACATAACGGATAGCGCAGCCTTGAAAGCAACTATCAAATATTACCAAAGGGAAAGAAAGAAACAAAACGATATTTATTCAAAAAATCAGTACGTTTATTTGAAAGAAATCGTGAAATTAGATAGCACGGTTGCTATACTGCGAGACAGTTTGGTGGCTTTACAAAATAAAGATAGAAGTACTACCGCAGAGGCAGCGCAATTACGCCAACAAGTGGCAGAAAATACAAATTATACACTACAAATACCACCACCTGAACCTGACAGCATAAAAGAGATGCGTACACGTATGGAATGGCTGCTAACACAGGAACGCAAGATATTTACAATGGGCGCAGAAGATGCGAAAAATGACGTGGAAGTTACACACATTTACACGGATGCAGACAAAATATACGTGGCAATACGCACAGGCGAGGCAGCACAGGCAAGTGCCGCGATGAACGAAAAACAGGCTCTATTTGCGTATCAAAAAGACAATTCACAAGTGTTTGTATTCAACTACCCGCAGGTAGATAAAATAGAGTTGAATTTTACCTTAAATTCGCGCCAATATAAGATACAGACTACATTAAAAACATTGTTGGGGAAAGCAATAAAATAACTATCTTTGATTAATTATGAAAAACACAATTTTTTTTGATCTTTTGAGCCAATTTGAGGATTTGAATATACGGGCAGCCATTGATTATGAGAAAATGAATAAATTTCTTATTTCTCACCATTCTACTGCTATAGAAGGCTCATCATTGACATTAGAGGAAGTACAATTGTTGCTTGCCGAAGGTACTACTGCACAAGGAAAGCCGTTAAACGACCACAATATGGTCAAAGACCATCAGGCAGCATTGGAGGCGTTAGTAGCAATGGCAAAAAGGAAAGAAGAAATAACTCCACAGTTCATTCAAAACATCTCGGCAATGGTGATGAAGACCACAGGTAGTGTCATTAGTGCTGCTGCCGGTACATTTGACTCATCAAAAGGCGATTGGCGTAAATTAGCGGTTTCTGTGGGAACGCATTATTTTATTTCGTATCAAAAAGTAGAACGCGAGGTAAAAGAGTTGTGTGCTGCTATCAACGTGCAAAACAAGCAAGTAACAACGCCTTTGGAGGTCTATGATTTAGCCTTTGATGCTCATTTTGGACTTGTGAGCATTCACCCGTTTGCCGATGGCAACGGCAGGACTTCTCGTTTGCTGATGAATTACATACTTGCATACCACGATTTGCCTTTGGCAGTTTTGTATAATGAAGATAAACTTCAATACTATGCTGTATTGAAAAAAAATCAAGAAATCGACGATCCTAATTATCAAGAAATCCGTGATTTTATGTATGCGCAGCAAATAAAGTATCTTTCAAATGAAATTAAAATTTTCACAGAGGGACTGAGTGCCAAATCTATATCAAAGACATTTGTACAAAAAACCGTCCGTTCTGCCGCCTTGCAGGCAGTCAATAATATGCCAAGTCCTTTGGAAAATGTAGAAACTCAAAAACAATTAAAAATCAATCATTTATCACTATAAAATTATGACAAAGAAAAAATACACAACAAAAGAAGCCGTCGCCGCTGATTTAGGCGCAAACTATTGGGGTTTAAAGTTGCTCAACTATTTGTGGGACTACTTTCCCGAAGATGCAATGGATATTGACTTCATTCGCGAGCAAGCCGCTGATGCAGCCGCAGTGGAAGAAAAATATCTGCTCGAACACGGCACAGACCCTGTCAATCAACTTGAAGCCAGACGTGTCGCAAACGAAACGCTGATGGGCAGTCACGGGTACTCCTTGTCAAAGTATGAAATGCTATTTCCCATCATCGACGATTATTATTACGAAAATAAAATGACAAATGAAACAAAATCTGTA
Source organism: Bacteroidia bacterium (assembly GCA_025996715.1). Taxonomy (GTDB): domain Bacteria; phylum Bacteroidota; class Bacteroidia; order Bacteroidales; family UBA932; genus BNTQ01. The sequence goes on from BNTQ01000097.1 coordinate 8,262, forward strand.
AAGGAAATGACCTTAGAGTTAATACCTAAATTTGCTTCTATTTTCAATAAATACGCCGAAAAATATGAGTTTGATGAAAGTTTTCGTGCCGAACCAGACTACGATAAATTTGAGGCTGAATTGAGAAAAAAAGCAGAAAAAATACTCGATAAGATGTACGAGTTGCCATTCTAACCCCCACTTCTTCTTTCCCTTTGGTAAATTCCAACAGCCTTGCAAGACGCAAGGCTGTTGTGTTATCCAAAATCCGGCTCTATGCCAGAAAGGTCTTTTTTCAACTTCATTACACAATCAAACGGCTTGCCGGCTTTTGATGTAAATCCTTTGACAATGCCTGTTTTTCCCTTTGCCACTAAGGTTTCTAACTGTGAGGCAGTGAGCGATTTTCCGCAAAAAGGATTGTTGAAATACACCCACCCGCAATTTTTGTCTTTGCAATGAACGGCAACCTGTTTTTTGCCTGTGTCTTTTTTGGTAAATTCAAACACGGATGCCGTTTTTTTGTCGCACTTGGGACACTTCAAATCGTTGTCGGTGGTGGTAGATAGCGGCAATGCGGGCGGTTGAATTTGCTTGATTTCCTGCACAATTTCAGTGGTAAATTTGCGCATTTCATCACCAAATTGGATGGCAGAGAATTTGCCTGCCTCAATCTGGTCAAGTTTTTGTTCCCATTGCGCCGTAAGGCTAACGTTGACAATACTTAGCGGCTTCACCATTTCATAAACTTTCATTCCTAATTCTGTGGGAACAATGTATTTTTTCTGCGTTTCCACATATTTGCGTTTAAACAACTTGTCGATGATGGCGCGGCGTGTGGCGGGTCGCCCGATGCCTTCTTTGTCCACCAATACCTTTTTAAGTTCCTTGTCTGACACGTCTTTGCCACAGTGCATCATATACGCAATTAGTCCGGCTTGTGTAAATAATTTTGGCGGCGTGGTTTTGCCCTCTGCAATAGCAATTTCACCGGTGAGAGTATCATTTACCTTCAATTTTGGCAAGGTTTGATTATCCTCGTTTTTCTCTACATCACTTGTCTCTGTGCCAAATAAACCGCGCCAGCCTGCATAAATAATTACACTGCCTGTTGCCGAAAAATGAATATTCTGCGCTGCAATTTCAATCTCGGTGTTATCTTTTTTGCACGGCTCGCCAAAGGCTGCAATAAATTGCGTAATAACGAGATTGAGCAAGTTTCGTTCGACCTCTTCCAACTGCTGATATTTTGCGGGTGTGAGTTCTTTTGTAGGGATGAGCGCGTGATGCCCAGTTACTTTGCTGTCATCCACAGCGTTGTTATTCAACGTATTAGGCAATTTTTTGATGGCGCCGGCGAAATTGTCAAACCCGGCAAGATTTTTCAAAATGCCGGTGATTTCACTAAATACCGTTTCGGTGATAAAAGAGGTATCGGTGCGCGGGTAGGACATCGCGCCTGCAAGATACAATTTTTGGGCAGCATCGTCAATTTGGGCAATGGAATAGCCGTAAATTCTGTTGCCTGCCATTTGCAAATCAGAGAGTTGGTACAACAATGGCGGCTGCTCGATGCAAGGTTTGGTTTCGGCTTTAATCACCGTTTTGGGGCTGTTTTGCGCTGTTTGCAGGTCGTTTTGCGCCTGCGATAATTCTTTGTACCGCTCGCTTTTTGCCGTAAAATTTATACCGTCTTTTTGCGCACTGAGCACAAGCGTATAAAACGGTGCGGACTTGAAATTTCGGTTTGCCAAAGTGCGCTCGCAAATGATGGCAAGCGTGGGCGTTTGTACCCTGCCCAGACTAAGCGTAGAGCCATTTCCAATTTTGGTGAGGCAGTGCGTAGCATTGATGCCCAATAACCAATCTGCCTCGCCGCGACACTGCCCGGCATCGCCGAGGGCAGCGTATTGAGAAATGGGTTTTATTCCGGCAAAGGCTTTCTTTATGCCTTCGGTGGTGAGTTCCTGCATCCACGCGCGATAAGCGGGTTTGGTGCCGC
>BNTQ01000098.1 GCA_025996715.1 Bacteroidia bacterium
GTTGCCGCCACGTGCCGCATATTCCCATTCGGCTTCAGTTGGTAAGCGATATTGCTTGCCTGTAGCCGCATTGAGCCGTGAAATAAACTCTTGCGCATCTGTCCAACTTACCATCTCTACCGGCAAATTGTCGCCCTTAAAATTACTCGGATTACTCCCCATAATAAGTTTCCACTGCGCCTGCGTTACCTCGTACTTACCAATGCTGAAGTTGCTCACCGTTACGCTGTGCAGCGGGCTTTCGTCATCATCGCACTCACCCTGCTGCTCGGCGCTGCAACCCATCCAAAAAGTGCCGCCCTGCACCGCCACCATCTCAGGCTCGGCGGGGTGGCGCGAGGTGTTGGTTTTGCTGCGGCTGCTACTCATTGACGTACCGCTACCGCCCATGCTTATGTTGCCGCCACCACCGCTTTCGCCTAACAAACTGTAGGCAAGCGACAGGCACTGATTCATAACGTCATTTCTGTCGGTACGGTCGAGCAGGGTTACAAAATCCGAATTTAGAATTTCGCCGCTGCTAACATCTATTATCTCGCTGTTCACCACCAACTCGTTCTTTTCAAGCGAAAGCGTGAAGGTACAAATGTAGGAGGCGGCGGTTTGCTTGCCCACCTGCTTAATCAGTTCGTCTGAAACCGCACCGCTGCGCTGAAATTCCTGCTCGGCACTTATCAGCGCCTGACTCTGACGGGTAAAGGCTTTATAGCCGTCTATTTGCGTAAACGCTTTTTTCATGCTCGAAACAATAATTAACTTATCGTTTCCCGAAACGTTACCCTGCATCACTTTGGGGTTCAACACCGCCACTTCTTTGTCTTGGCTGTAAGCCACGCTTGCGGCACACAGGGCGGCAAGCAAAAATGTTGATAGTTTTTTCATAAGTAAAATAATTGATAATTCATAATGCATAATTCATAATTAGCACGCAAAAAGCGTGCAAACAAATTGTATTTTGCCCATCCCATTCGGGATGGGTCGCTCGGTAGAATATCGAATGACCTCAGCGTACAGCGCGCGGCGCAAGAGCAATGCCTTGAAAAACAGTTGCCCGCCGCGCGCAATAACAGCGGTTGCCCAATGTTTTCTACCGAGCGATGCATTCCTACGGAATGCAAATCAAAAATTCAAAACATGTGAACAATATATCAAAAAACTTCGTTCTTACTCATTTTGCAGCCAACCGCTCTCCCGCCCACTACCGCCCCCCCCAGCGGTAGGCAGCAAACCTCGTATCTCGCTTACACAGAAGGACGAATGCCATTAGGAAAAACTAAGGAAGAACAAGGCGGAAGCCCAGATAGTAGTCGCGACTGCTGGGCGTGGAGTTGTCGCGGTAGGCAACGCGACAGTACCGCGCAATGGTGCGCCAACCCCCGCCGCGATTCACGCGGTTAGAGCAACTACTATCATAGCAATCCTGACACCACTCCCACACGTTGCCGCTCATATCGTAAATACCCAAGGCGTTGGACAACTTTTGCCCTACAGGGTGGGTAGTACTACCGCTGTTACCATCGTACCACGCCACCTCATCAATATTGTTGCTGCCGCTATATTCATAGTTACCTGCCGCCTTCACCCACTCCGCCTCTGTGGGTAGACGGTAACTCTTACCCGTCATTGCGTTGAGTTTACGAATGAAATCCTGAACATCGTTCCAACTCACCTGCTCCACAGGCAAATCTTCGCCCTTAAAACGGGACGGGTTATTGCCCATTACGGCTTCCCACTGTTCTTGTGTTACCTCATACTTGCCTATGCTGAAACCGCCCACGTTGACCATCTCTATATTAAGCCCGCCGCTGCCAATCAATGCCATTGCCATTTTTTCGCTGATATTTACCAATGAATTAAAATCCTCGCTTGTGAGCGCATCGCTGGCAGACGAAGTTACCTCTGCCGATTCTACATCAATGAGGCGCACTGTGAGGGTATTGCCGCCAAATGACGATTTGCTTGCTTTGGCAACGCACACGTAGCGTACACCAAACTGCTTACCCATTTGGGCAATCTCGTTGTCGGCTACGTTGCCGCTTTGCTCATAGTTATGCTCTTCGTTCAACTTTTTGAGGAAAGCAGCGGTACGCTCCATTGCGGCATACTTGTCGCTTTTGGTAATGGCACTCACCAACTTGGCACCCAACACCTTGCCGGTGTTTTCGCTTGCACCGGTAACATATACCGCCACACGCGCTTTGGCTATGCCCGATTTGTTTTTGGCAGCATCTTTGAGCAGCAAGTCTGCTACACTTTTCGACACGCTCTGCAAGGTGGGCAGGTCGGTAATTGGCTCTGCACCATCGGCAGTAGCCACCACCGACGCTTTTTCTACCTCAATGAGGCGGGCGGTAATGAAGTAGCGGCTGCCCTCTACCGACATCATCTCGGCAACGCACACATACTTTGCGCCCGACTGCCGTCCCAACTTGGCAATCTGGTCATCATCCACGTTGCCTGTGCGCTGGTACTTTTGCTCTTTTTTGAGTTGTTGCAAAAAGTCGGCAGTACGCTCCACCGCCACGTAGTTTCGACTTGCCGTAATGGCATCGGTGAGTTGTGCACCCAACATATCGTTGTCGCCCGCTTCTGCACCACCCGTTACATACACGGCTACTTTTTGCTTCTGCCCGTAGGCAACGCTTGCGGCACACAGGGCGGCAAGCAAAAATGTAAAGACTTTTTTCATAAATAAATAATTATTTAATAATGGACAATTATTTAGCCTGTAAGGCTCGATTTTCGTAACCGCAGGTCTGCGACCTGCGGAAAATGTAAACAACCAACTGCTGCCTGCAAGGCAGGATTTTTATTGCTCAACTCTTTAATAGTCCTGCCTTACAGGCAGTTGTTGTTTGTGTTTGTTCTGTCCGCAGGCTGCGCTGCGCTTGCCTGCGGTTATCAAAATTTGACTTTTCAAGTCTGCCGCCCCCGTTGGCGTGATTTTCATTAAATTATTGTCCTTCCAACTTCTCTTTATAGGCGGCTTTTTGCTTTTCCAACTCTTGAAGCGCCATATCTTCGCGAACGTCAATTTCAATGATTTTGTCCTGCTTCAATTGTTTCACCATCGCTTTGGTTTGCGCTTCGGGCATTTCAACGCACACATACACGTTGTAGCGGCCGTCCTCTTTCACATAAGAGTTTTTGCATACGGGGCGCGAGTTGCGCAGAAACTGCTCAAAGTAGCCCTGTTGCAGGTTGGTGCCTTTGCCCACTGAGGCAGAGGAATTTTGCCCTTCGGTGTGCTGTTGGGCAAAGTTGCGTGCCATCCCGCTCACCAACACTTCCAACTGTTGCGCCAATTTTGCGCGAGCATCCAATAGTGCCAAGTTGGTTGCCAACGACTCGTTGTCGCTAATGTTGTTGCCTGCATCGCGAAAGGTGCCGGCTTCGGCAAACAATGCCAGTTCTTCGCACTCTTCTTTTTGCTGCTTCACACCGCGGTTGAGCGACTGCGATTGCTGCACTGTGCTGGGAGCAGCCTGCACACTATTGTAGGCTGGTGCCGACGCCGTGGTGGCTGCTTTTTTGCTACTTCCGCAAGACGTAACCATTACGCTTGCAACCATTGCGCCAATGAAGGCGACTGTCATGTAATTTCTTTTCATAATTATTAGAAATTAAATTGTTTTGCCCCCGTTGATAATTGTTTGTAAGGGTGGAAGGCTTTACCCTTATTGGTTTTTGGTCAGGTATGTACATATAAAAGGCACGAACTTCATCTTGTCAAGTTCGCGGTATATCCAAAACCGTAGTTACAACAAGAAAAGCCCATGCCAACCAAAGGCACGGGCTTTTACTTATTGCTTAGTAATTATAGAGAAACTGGATATTTTTCCGTTTACTTGCAAAAAGTAAAAGCCTTTTACTGCTTAGTGTGCTATCTAATTTATTCGTCCATAATTTAATAATTTTCACTAAAAATTTAATTTCGCGGCAGATTTAGTAACTATTTTTAGAATGCAAATTTTGTTTATTTTTTTCATTAACTTTGCCGTGATATTTTGACACAATGATAACCACACAGCAAAGCATTGACAATGCCCAACGAGAAGACCGCACATACATTGCCTTTGGTAGAAACGTTTTACTCCCTTCAGGGGGAGGGAATTTTTGGCGGCGCGCCTGCTTGTTTTGTCCGGCTGGCGGGCTGCAATGTAGGCTGTGCTTGGTGCGACTCTAAATCAAGTTGGGATGCGCGGCATTTTGCACCTGTTGCTGCGGACGAAATTGTTCGCACAGTGTTGCAGTACCCTGCGCCCATGGTGGTGGTTACCGGCGGCGAGCCGCTGTTGCACAACCTTGACGAACTTTGCAATTTGTTGCAACGCCACAACTTGCAACTACATTTGGAAACCTCCGGCACGCAGCCATTGTCGGGCAAGTGGGATTGGATTTGCCTTTCGCCCAAAGTGCAGCAGCCCCCGCTGCAAGCGGTGTGCAGCCTTGCCAACGAATGCAAAGTGGTGATTGCCGGCAGCAACGACTTTGCGTGGGCAGAGCAAAACGCCGCTCGCGTATCCCCGCACTGCCGCTTGCTTTTGCAGCCCGAATGGAGCAGGCGCGATGAGGTTTTGCCCCTCATCACAGAATATGCCAAGCAGCATCCCAAGTGGCGTGTAGCCTTGCAATTGCACAAATTGATAGATATTCCATAAAAAATTGTACCTTTACATTTTTAACCTATAAAATTATTCAAAATGAAACAGTTTATTTTTTTAGCATTAACTTTGCTGCTGATAGTAAAGGTGGGAATTGCGCAAAGCAAGAGTTTTAGGGATGTTCCCTACATCGAAACTTCGGCAAAGGTGGACACGCTGGTAACGCCCGACAGAATTTATTTGACCATTGTGCTCAATGAAAAAGATTTGAAAGGCAAAATTTCATTGGAGGCATTAGAAAAAAAGATGACCGACAAATTGGCGGCATTGGGTGTCAATGTGAAAAAACAGTTGGCCGCCACCGATATTTCGAGCGATTTCAAAAATCATTTTTTGTTGCCGCAGGATATTTTAAAGATAAAATCGTATTCGTTGTTGGTGTATGATGCTATTGCTGCAATGAAGGTGCTGGTTGGCTTAGAGGCAGAAGGGATAGCCAACATTTCGCTTGCAAAAACAGAGTATTCGCAAAGAGAAAACCTCCAACTTGCGCTCAAATCAAAGGCAGTTGCCAAGGCAAAAGCAAGCGCAGAGGCAATGGCGGCACCCTTGCACCAAAAAGTGGGCAACGCAATTTTTATTTCGGACATTACCTCTAATGTAATACCAATGCGGGCTATGGCGTTGCGCACACAAAGATTTAGTAAAGATAGCAACACAACTGCCTACGAACCCATAGATATTGAATTTCAAAAAATAAACATAGAGGCGGCGGTCAATATAAAATTCAAATTGGAGTAAAATCTATCACTATTTTTAAGTATGCTAACACTCAAAATTCTTAGAGAACAGCCCGATTTTGTGGCAGAACGTTTGGCAGTAAAAGGCTTTGATGCAAAAGAAAATTTGTTGAAAATCTGCCAATTGGATGATGCACGCAAAGCAGCGCAAACGCAGTTGGATGCCAATTTGGCGCAGCAAAATAGCATCGCCAAAGAAATTGGCGCGTTGATGAAAGCCGGCAACAAAGAAGAAGCCGAAGCCGCCAAGGCGCGTGTAGCCTCGCTCAAAACCCTGTCGGCAACTTTGGAACAACAAAAAGAACAAGCCGAGCGGGCGTTGAACGAATTGGTGGTGCTGTTGCCCAACCTGCCGCACAGCAGTGTGCCCCTTGGCAAAACAGCCGAAGACAACAAGGTGGAACGGCAGTGCGAAGACCTACCCACGCTGCCCGCCGATGCCCTACCACACTGGGATTTGGCACACAAATATGACATCATTGATTTTGAGTTGGGCAACCATCTCACAGGGGCGGGATTTCCGGTGTATAAAGGGAAAGGGGCAAAATTGCAGCGTGCACTCATCGCCTTTTTCTTGGACGAAAACACCGCCGCCGGCTATTTGGAAGTGCAGCCGCCGCTGATGGTCAACGCTGCATCGGGCTTTGGCACAGGGCAGTTGCCCGACAAAGAAGGGCAAATGTATCACGTGGGTCTCGATGATTTTTACCTCATCCCCACCGCCGAAGTGCCTGTTACCAACATCTACCGCGATGCCATTTTGAATGCCGCCGACCTGCCCATTCAATTGACTGCCTACACGCCCTGCTTTCGCCGCGAGGCAGGCTCTTACGGCAAAGACGTGCGCGGGCTTAACCGCCTGCACCAATTTGACAAAGTGGAAATTGTGCGTTTTGAACTGCCGCAAAACTCTTATGCAGCCTTAGAAAAAATGGTGGCACACGTCGAAAGTTTGGTGCAAAACTTGGAATTGCCCTACCGCATTTTGCGCCTCTGCGGCGGCGATATGAGTTTTACATCGGCACTCACATTTGACTTTGAGGTATTTTCGGGTGCGCAAAAAAAGTGGTTGGAAGTGAGTTCGGTGTCCAATTTTGAGTCATTCCAAGCCAACCGCCTCAAATGCCGCTACCGCACCGAAGACAAAAAAACCGAATTGGTGCACACGCTCAACGGCAGTTCGCTGGCATTGCCCCGCATTGTGGCAGCACTGTTAGAAAACAACCAAACCCCCACAGGCATTCGCATTCCAAAGGCATTGCAAAAATACACAGGCTTTGAGTTCATTTAGTTAATTTTTTTATTTACCTTTGTAAGTTTCTATAGCAGTATCACGTAAGTTACAAACATTTAAATGGATTATGCAGGAATTTCAACAGACAATTATTAACCCCGTGAGTTTTAGCGGCAAGGGATTGCACACAGGCATTGAGGTCGAAATGACCTTTTGCCCTGCCGAAGCCAATCATGGCATCAAATTTCAGCGCATTGATTTGGAGGGAATGCCCATCATTCCTGCCTTGGCCGACTATGTGAGCGATACCTCGCGCAGCACCTCGCTCTCTGCCAACGGAGCCACCGTGAGCACCGTAGAGCACGCATTGGGCGCGCTATCCGCCTTGGGGATTGACAATGTGCTCATCAAAATTAATGGCATAGAAGTGCCTATATTGGATGGCAGCGCTAAATTTTATGTAGAAAAATTGCGCCACAATATTGAAGTGCAGGCAGAAAAACGAGTGTATCTCGAATTGAAAGAAAAAATTGCAGTCGCAGATGAAACGAAAAAAGCAAAAATCACCATCTATCCTGCCAAAAAATTCAGCGCAGCGGTGCACATTGATTTTGGCTCAAAAGTGCTGGGGCATCAATACGCCGATGTCCACTCTGCCGATGATATAGCCGAAGAAATAGCATCAAGCCGCACCTTTGTTTTCTTTCACGAACTCGAATTGTTGCGCAAAAACAATCTCATCAAAGGCGGCGACGTTGACAACGCCATTGTGGTGGTGGAGGACGAGGTGAAAGCCGAAGATATTGCCCGCATTGCCGATATTTTTAACAAACCGCAGGTGGAGCGAATGTCGTCGGGCTACCTCAACAACATCGAATTGCGCTTTGACAACGAACCCGCCCGCCACAAATTGCTCGACTTGATGGGCGATTTGGCATTGGTGGGAATGCCCATCAAAGGCAATGTGGTGGCTTATCGCCCCGGTCATCAAACCAATACATCATTAGCCAAAGAGTTGCGCAAACTCATCAAAAAAATAGACGAACAAGCACCTGCCTACGACCCCAATGCCACTCCGCTGTTTGACATCAACCAAATCAAAAAATTACTGCCTCATCGCCCTCCGTTTTTGTTGGTGGACAAAATAATGAGTATGGATGCCGAGAGCATTATAGGAGTAAAAAATGTGAGTATGAACGAGCCGTTTTTTGTGGGGCATTTTCCGGACGAGCCGGTGATGCCCGGCGTGCTCATTGTGGAAGCCATGGCGCAGTGCGGCGGCGTGCTGGCACTCAACAGCGTGCCCGACCCCGAAAATTACAGCACCTATTTTTTGAAAATTGATAGCGTAAAATTCAAGCGCAAAGTAGTGCCGGGGGATACTTTGATTTTTAAACTTTCGTTGCTGGAACCCATTCGCAGAGGATTGGTGCACATGAAAGCCCAAGCCTTTGTGGGCAACACTATTACCACCGAAAGCGATTTGTTGGCACAAATAGTCAAAAACAAAGGATAAAATTCTTGTGCAGGAATGATTGTAAATTGTTGAATCAAAAAAATTATACTATGAAAAAAATTACATCATTATTTTCAGCAGTGCTTTTTGCGGCGTTGTGCGTAGGTTTTTTGGCTTGCAAAACATCCAAAAAGATGCAGGAAGAAGAAGAGCCTGAAGAACTCGCAGAGGTAAGCAATTTGCTGTCTTCGTCGAGCGCAAAAGAAGATAAGACTAAAAAGGACCTTACCAAGGCTACCAAAAAAGAAAAGGCACCGTCTGCAAAGGCAGGTTCGGGGAGGTCAACAGAGTCCGCAGGGCGCGTGTACACACAGACACAGACTTTGCAATTTTCGTTGGGGAGCACTCAATTGTGGTCGGGTAGTATGCAAATTATCAACAAGGCAGCCGCTTTTGTAGCCCAACATCCCGAAGCCACCGTAGTGGTGGCGGGGCATACGTGCACCAGAGGCAACAGCGCTACCAATATGCAACTGAGCCAAAGACGTGCAGACATCGTTGCCGCCTACCTGCAACAAAGAGGTGTTTCAAAAAACAAAATAGACATCAGATATTACGGTGCCTCTAATCCTATAGCACCCAATGATACCGAAAAAAATTCGGCAAAAAACCGCCGCGTAACTATTGAAATCAACTACAAGAAGTAGATGACACGCAACAAAAATATATTTCGGATAGTGTTATGGCTCATTGTTGTGTTGCCCATAGTGAGCATCAGCACTTTGATTGCTTTGGTTGCCAATGGTTATTTTGGCTCTCTGCCTTCGTTTGCCGAATTGGAAAATCCTCGCAGCAACATTGCCACCGAAGTATATTCGGAAGACAAAAAATTGATAGGTACCTTCTTTATAGAAAATCGCTCGTTTGTCAATTTTGAAGACCTTTCGCCCTATTTGGTGCGTGCCGTTTTATCCACAGAAGATGCGCGTTTTGCCAGCCATTCGGGCATTGATATGATGGGATTGTCGCGCGTATTTGTCCGCAATTTTTTGCTGGGCGACCGTAGGCAAGGCGGCGGCAGCACTATTACGCAGCAGTTGGCAAAAAATTTGTTTCCCCGCGAATCCAATCAGGGACAATCTTTGGTGCAAAAAATGGGCAAATTGGTCATTACCAAAATCAAGGAATGGGTTACGGCTGTTAAGTTGGAGCGTGCCTATACCAAAAATGAAATTTTGGCTATGTACCTCAATGTGGTGTCGTATGGCAGCAATGCTTTTGGTATTAGTGCCGCTACCAAAACGTTTTTTAACAAAGCCCCCACGCAACTCTCCATCGAAGAAGCCGCCTTATTGGCAGGAATGCTCAATGCGCCCACGCGCTATAGTCCCGTGCTCAACTCCAACAACGCACTGGCTCGCCGCAATTTTGTGCTGCACCAAATGCGCAAAGCCGACTATTTTACAGAAGATGCCTACCGCCAACTTAGGCAGTTGCCCATCACTTTGCAGTACAAACAGGACGACCACAATAATGGCATTGCCACTTATTTTAGAGAGCGTGTGCGGCAAATGATGAATATGAAAGCACCTGTTGCATCGCGCTACAACAACCGCCGCGACTACCGCCTTGATTCGATAGAATGGCAAAAAAATAAATTGTATGGATGGTGTTACAAAAACAAAAAGGCCGATGGCTCGCTCTACGACATCAACCGCGATGGGCTAAAAATTTACACCACCATCAATTCTACGATGCAGCAATATGCCGAGCAAGCATTGGTGGAGCATTTGTCAAATAGCCTACAACCCGCACTACAACAAGAAATTAAAAGCAAAGGCGGACGCATTTGGGGCAGCAGCATTTCCGATGAGCAAGAGCAGGCACTCATCACAATGGCAATCAAGCAAAGTGAACGCTATAGAGTGATGAGAAATGCAGGACTGTCGGAAGAAAAAATACAAAAAGCGTTCAACACGCCTAT
>BNTQ01000099.1 GCA_025996715.1 Bacteroidia bacterium
TTTGAGAATAGTGTAGTCTATCCAAGCGTTGTACGACACTGTGGAGCGAAACCTGCCCTTGAATCCCAGCCCAAAAGCGTAGTTGCGTGTGGTCGCAAATGCCGGCATCGCAAAAGGCGAAAGATAGGGATTTTCGCTCGCTAAACTTTCAAAAGTGTTGTCCTGTAATTCCCCTTTGATTTCGGCGTAGGGCAACAATACATCATCAAAAAATAAGGCGGTAAAATTCAGTGTCGGCAACAGCATAAAGTGGCTTTTGGAGCCGTGGTAATCTTCGGTAAAAGCCAAGCGTGCCGAAGCCTCCCACCAATCTCGGCGATAGACACCGTAGGGCGTCAAGGCAAAGTGAGTGTGGTTGTCCCAATCGCCCTCTCGTGCAAAAAAATCCACATCCAAAGCCAAACCCACGGTGAGACTGCTGTCTATTTTTTTTTGCAAAAAAGTGCGCGCCCGCACCCCGTCTTCGGCTAATTTTTTTGCCCTAAAATCATCAAACGCAACATTGATGCCATACGACCAAGTGTTGATTTGTCCGCTAAAATCAACCGAAACATAGGTTTTTAGGTAGCGTTGAGCAATGCTGTCGTTGCCCAACTTATCATAATCGGCGAGTTGAAAAGTGTCCACATTGTAGCCATAGTAGTGCACAAAACGCGGTGCAAACCCAGCATTGACAGCAATTCCGTTGTGCTCAAAATCTTTGCGCACGTTAAATCCAATGTCGTTCAACACATTGAGATTATATACTTTTTCTTTGTTCTCATTTTTGACCTTACCATAGTTGCCGTAATGGTTGGCATACAGCGTCCACACTACGTTTGAAGAGGTGTTGCCGCCAATGTAGGCATCCAGCAAGGTGCTGGTGGCAAAGCCCAAACCCAAGCGAGCGTAGCCCTGAAAAGTTTCGGGCGCAGCAGCAGTTTCGCGCTGCACACGTGCCGGTGGAATGGGGTTGAGCAAATAACCCTCCGAAAGTGGGCTAACGGTGCGCAGGGTGTAGGTAAAATTGCGCAACAGCCGCGTGGTATCAACGTGAATGCGAGGCATAGTGTTGATTTTGGCAGCATCGGGCAAAGCGAGGTCGTAGGCTTTGGTTACCTCTACAGTTCGCGTGGGCACATCTTGTGCAGAGGCGCACCAACTCGCAGCGGCAATGAGGATATTCACTAATAGCAATGTTTTTCTCATTGTTCAAAAATCATTTTAGGGATAAAAAGACGCACGAAGGTACGGAATTTAATTGATATTTGTTTTTTTTTGTAAAAAAATTATTTACCTTTGCACCAGTTAGAAAATAGAAAACGGGGCCTATAGCTCAGTTGGTTAGTAGCACCTGACTCATAATCAGGGGGTCACAGGTTCAAGCCCTGTTGGGCCCACCCCAAACAAAATCAGCCGCTTGCAGTGTTTTGCAAGCGGCTGGTTTTGGTTTTATGGGCAGGCAATTCACACACAACTTCAAAAATGCCGCTTTGCCCGAAGTGCAAACAGCAGCATCTACGCACCTTTGAAAAAGGCTTGGGCTGCACCAAAGAGTGTGGTTTTGTGATATGGCGCACGATAGCAGGCAAAAAATTAACAGATGCGCAACTCATCACATTGGCAACCAAAGGTATAACGAGTGAAATCAAGGGATTTACATCAAAGGCAGGCAAAGAATTTTCTGCCAAATTGAAATTAGATGGCGAAATGAAGGCGGTGTTTGAGTTTGCAACGAAAAAAGGTTAGGCAAGTTTAGCCACACGCCTATCGTGAAAATCCACAAACATTCCTGTACAAAATGCAAGCACACCTATTCCTCCTGCGATGATGATAGCGACTAATAACATAGTATTACTGTTTTTTACTTTTATAAAATAATATGATAGCAAAACCAAGAAGACATACTGCGAGACAAGCAGCAACAATATACAACCCTATTGGATATTCTTTTTCTGACATAATAGCCGCGAATATGATACCTCCAATAATAAGATTTACAACGGTTAGTGTAAAATCTCCAAGTTTTTCCAATATACTCATTTGATACAAATTTTTACACTGCAAAGGTACACAAACTTTTTTAATTAACCACATTTATACACAAATTACTATGAAAACAAATGTAATTCAACGATTTACAGCATTAGGATATGCTGTATTAGTAGGGACTGCCGTAATGGCACAAGGCGTTTCCATTGGCGACAAGGATTTTACGCCCAATCCCGCAGCCATATTGGACGTGCGGGCGAGTAACAAAGGCGTGCTCATTCCGCGCGTAACGTACACCGAAAGGATGTACATACAAACCAATTCGCAAAGCACAGGTTTGTTGGTGTATCAGACCGATTGGGAAGCAACCAACGTGGATGCCGTAAATTTTATTCAAAATAAACCCACTCATTTGATTACCACCAGCATCACTGCAGGCGGTAGCCTTGCGGGCACTCGCAAACAAGCCCACCGATACCTATTTGCTCTATCATCACACGCCGGCGGGTTGGGAGAGCATTGAAACAGAAACCAACAACAGCACCAAACACGTGATTAGCAAAGGCATTGAGCCAACAGAAATCAGTTTGTTGGCACTATTCCCATTCCCTGAATTAAATTTTACCAAACTATTTACCCCAAACGGCGATGGCATAAATGATTATTTTGAAGTTTCCGGCATTGAAAAATACCCAAATTCCAAATTGACGGTACTTACGCCCAATGGCAAAATAATTTATGAAAAATCGCCGTATAACAACGATTTTGATGGACACGAATTGAAAAACGGAACTTACTATTTTATGTTTTTTGACGACAAATTAAGCAACAAACCGTTAAAGAAAGGATTTTTTGAACTGCTGCGGTAATGAAAAAAGCGTACATCATCATTTTACTGTGCGTAATGAGTAGCCGGCTGCCTGCCCAAATTACGCAATACTTTGCTCATCGGCAGTGGAACAATCCGGCTGCGATGGGCGAGGAGGTGCAGACCGACGATGAACGCAAAAATATGTTTCTTGGCGTTTCTGTGAATGCCAACCATATCGGCGTTCACGGAAATTACGATGCTTTGCTATCGTATGCTTACCAACTATTTTTATCCGAGTCAGCGTTGGCATTTGGCGTAGGTGCCGGGGCAAAAATAACAGCGCAAAACTATCAGTCACTTACCAACGATTATGACGAAATTGACCCATTAGGAAATGGTAGCACATCGCAATACGCATTCACAACGCAAACAGGCATTTATTGGCACAATAGCAATTTTTATACTTCGGTATATTCGCCTGCCATTTTGGATGCCGATTTTTTTGGACAAAGTGGCTACACCACACTATTTGGCGGCGATGATGATAATGGCTACGAAACCCCAAAACAACATCAGTGGGAACTCCACGCACAGGCGGGACGGTTGGGAATAGGCGAGTGGATGGTGCAAGGTGTCACGATATTCACTTTTAAAGGCTTATTGGGCCTTGGTGCTATGTGGCAATATCCAATGAACCTCGCGGCACTCGCCACACTCAACATCGGCAACGTCAAAATCGGCTATGCCTACCAATTTTACAACCTCAATCAGTACCTCGTTCAGCACGAAATCAGCATAAAAATTAAGTTTGCAAAAAGAGGGGATTTGGAATAAATGCCTCTCAAAAGAAAAGGAATGAGACTATAGGCGCATTCCGCGCTTTTTCTTTGCTTGTATGGGTTTGTTAGTGGGCTTGTTAGGTAGGATTTTAGGTAAATCCCATTTTTGTCCTTGCTTGAAATCTGTAATTTCTTGTTTTAACATTTCAACGTATTTCGTTTGCATAAAACTGCAAAAAGGCTCTATATTTTCGTTGTATTTAAACTCGTGCAAACAAGTCAGATATTCATTGCTATCTTCTTTATTTAATTTGCCCAACGGTATACCAAAGTAGCGTTGAATATAATTTGAGACAAGCCGGCTTGTTCGTTTATTGCCGTCCTGCCAAGGGTGAATAATAATGAGTTTGGCTTGCGTTGTAAAACTAAGTGTTAACACTTCGGCAGGTGATAGTTTTTGCAACATCTGTTGTTGTAAATCTCTACAAAATTCATCCATAGCGGCAGGCACTTTAGTTGGTGCCAAGTAATACCCTAACGCTTCGGAATGCACCTGAACCTTTCTAAATGCACCTGTTGTGCCATCTACCGTGCCCAATGCAGAATTAACTATTTTTCCGGTATTTTTCATATTCAGCCCATTGATGGCAATCAGCACGTCCTTTGTAATCGGCGTTTTGAGGTCTGCCAATCTCAATACCTCTTTCATTGCATTGTAATTGTCCTGCACCATCAAATGGTGTTCAATGGGTTTCCCTTTGGCTGTAATGCCTTCATCCAACAATAGTTGGGTATCCAAGTCCGTCAAAGTAGAACCCTCCAAAGCGGTTGAACCTGTTACGATAGAATACAATCTGTATTTTTCGTAATCAATAACACTACTCAAATTAAGAGATTGATACTCTTTAATAGTAGCCTCTATTTGTTGTGTCGTTGCCATTATCTATCTGTTTTTATGTGAGTTGCAAAGATACACTATTATCCCCAAATAGCAAAAATTACCACACTCTCTCGCCCGCCGCATTATAGCAAGCCACAGGCACTCATAGCCCGCACTGCTACAGCGATGAGTTTCCATCAAGACAAGGTAGTTTCCGTTTTGTTGCATTTTCTAACGTTTTTTGTAAACATTCTATCTCTCGGGGACTGAAATACTTGCCAATAAGAAACTGCTCTATATTATTTGATTTTTTCATTTTATTACAGAATTTAAATTGTAATTAAAATTTTTACTACCTTCGCTCGTATTATATTGAATACAACAAAGGCTACTTATAGGGAGAGGGGAAATGTTGCGAGGCGAAGAAATGATAAGCCTGCCAAAAGAAGAAGATGAATATAAGGAAAAGTACCACGAAATAATAGAAAAATACGCGGTTTTGCAAGAAAAGTACACGTTACTATTGGAAGATATGCAAAAAAGGGCTACGAATACAGAAGTAGCAGTGGCGATGTCTTAAAAATTCTGTTGGAAAATTGTTTAGAGTATCCTATTGTGAATATTTGGCATCTAAAACGTTATTAATCAATTTGTTATGCTTGATATGTTTGGTTGTAGTTTGAAACTACTGATATATTTAATTTTTGGGGTTCTCTATATTGCTCTGTGGGGAGGTCTTGGAGTGACCTGTGAACACTTATTTGGATGGAGCAAATTTCTTTGTTTCTTCGTTACATTTTGTATATTGGGAGTTTTTGCTCTTGTTACACAACCAATTACAAATGGTATAACGAAACGAATAGTAAGGGCAACGTTCATCGTAATGTGTATAGCGTTTTGTATGATTGGAAACAATGTTGAGCCCAAAAGATATATGAAAGCGTATAATCATACGACAACAGAAAAAACAGAGTTGTATGTATCCCCTGATGTTCAATCGGCAACGATATTGACCCTCGAACCTAATATACAGGTTAGAACCAGCAATGAAACTAAGTATTTTTTTAAAGTAGAAGCGATTGAAGGTATATCATCTGACACACAAGTGGGTTATGTTAGAAAAAAACACCTTCAAAAAATTAAATAGAATTTGGTAAGTTAATGTGCGGGATTATTAAAAAAAATGTTTATCTTTGTGCTTTAGATTTTCTTACAAAAAATCAATTATTATGACATACCAACTAAATATTGCTGACAATAAAACATCTTTTGCCGAAGATTTTTTTAAGTCTATTTCCTTTGTGCAAGGTTTTCGTGCGGTGCCTTCAAACGAAATTACCAATTCTACCATTTTGCAAAGCATAGAGGCGTATGAAAGTGGCATCGTGCAACCCACGCCTTTTGATTTGGCAACCCAAAAAGAAATGGAGTATGCGTGAAATTCTTTTTATGCCCAAGGCGTGGCAAGATTTGGAACAATGGCTACAAACAGATATTAAGGTAGTAAAGAAAATTTTTGCCCTTTTGGAAAATTCTCGTAGAACACCCTTTGAGGGATTGGGACAACCTGAGCCATTGAAATCTAACTATGCGGGATATTGGTCGCGCAGAATATCTCTTGAACACCGCCTTATCTATAAGGTGGAAGTTACCAAAATAGTAGTACATCTTTGTACGGACATTATCAAGATTAAAAACAATGAAAGAGTACGTTTATACGCCAAAAATTATAGAGCGTTTGGAAGAGTATGTTACCAAGCGAGGTGATAACTTTGCTCAACTTGGGCTCGCCATCGGCGTGAGTGTGGGTTATTTTCCACGAATGCGCAAGGTAAAAGGCTCATTAGGCGCAGAAGTATTGGCACGAATTTTGATGTATTACCGCGATTTGTCGGGGG
Source organism: Bacteroidia bacterium (assembly GCA_025996715.1). Lineage (GTDB taxonomy): Bacteria > Bacteroidota > Bacteroidia > Bacteroidales > UBA932 > BNTQ01. The sequence goes on from BNTQ01000099.1 coordinate 6,340, forward strand.
ATTGGCTACTCACAGGGCAAGGTTCTATGTTGCGTGGCAAAGTAACCACCCGCGATGTGCAAATATATGATGAGCGCGAAAAAATGCTCAAAGAAATTGGCAATACCGTAGAGATATTGGAGCAGAACGTTGGCGTACTTAAACAACAACAGTCAAAACTGAATAAACTGCGCTAAAAGTTAGTCTGCAGTTGAGCGTTCTTTTCTCATTCCTCTGACTCATAATCAGGGTTCCAACAGGTTCAAGTCCTTGTCAGAACTTTATTACAAAAAAAATCATCGGATAAAAAACACCGTTTCCCACACCGCTATTTTAGAATAGATAAAATTTCATCCCCCATAGGCTCTACCTTTGAAGGAAAAAATTTCAATAATTTGCCTTGCGGGTCAATCAGGTATTTGCAAAAATTCCACGAGGGAGCATCGGTGTTCCATGTATTTTTGCTCTTGTTGGTAAGCCATTGATACACCGCGTTTTGCTGTTTGCCTTTCACATCTGATTTTTGCATCAGCGGAAAAGTAACGCCAAAATTTTTGGTGCAAAAAGTACGAATTTGCACCATCGCCTTTTTCTTGTGCGCCAAACTGATTGCAGGGAAAGCCTATCACCACTAATTTGTCGCTGTACTGCTCACACAATTTTTGCAAACCTGCATACTGCTTGGTATAGCCGCACGCCGAAGCAGTATTGACAATGAGCACATATTTGCCCCGCAGTTGTTCAAAACTATACTCCTGCCCATCCAAAGTAGTAGAACGCAGTGCATAAAAATTTTCTTGCGCGTGCACATTTGCGCAAAGGCATACCATAAAGGTACTCAATAAAAACAAAGATTTTTTCATACGAATAAGATTTAAGATAATTAGAATAGGCAAAGGTACTTAATCTTTTCTTTATTTTTCAATGCCAACAAATGTCAATACGTTTTTTCGGTTTGCCGCAGTTTTTTGGTGGTAATGGTAAGTTCTTTGAGGGCTTCTATCAATGTGTTGATTTGTCTTTCTAAAATTTCATTTCTGTTTCGCAATTGATTGGTTTCTGCGATGCCGCACTCATTTTCGTTTTTGAGCATATTGCCACGACCTGTGAGTAGCCATTCTGCATCAATTTCTGGAAAAGTTGCGATGATATTCGCAACAAAGGTATCAGGAACGCTGGTTTTTAGTTTATCTGCATCTAAAAACCCACGTCTCAAACCTGTTTGTTGAAAAAATTTTTGCTTTGAAATACCTTGATATTCAACGAATTGCAAAATTCTTTCCTTTGTTGTTGCGATTTTCATCGTAAAATATTTGGTTTAATGCGATTTATGTCGTACATTTGCACCGTTAATGTAATTTACCTGCAAATTCTTTGGATTTGCGGGCAGTCTTTGCTTTGCTGTAAACTTACAAAGATAATAAATTTTTAGAAACGATTACTAAAAATCGTAGATTTTACAATTTTGTTACTACACTTTCAAAAACAAAAGAAGAATATGGGATACATAGAAAGAGAAGAAGAATTTCGCCAATATATGATTAATTCAAAGACTCAATGTAATAGGTCTGTATCGGATTATATTAGCAGGTTAAGATTTTTAGCAAATAATGGAATTAACATTAATTCGACACTATCTGATAATGATTCTATACTTGATAAACTGAAAGCAACAGAAAATAAAAGAACAAAATACAGAAGTAAGGAAGGCTATAGTAGCCTTGGCTCAGCACTCAATAAATATCGTAATTTTATAAACCATTATGGCAGACCCTAATAAAATTGACGATATTTATACTGAAGAATAAGATTATATGTACAAATCAAAATAAAAAGTTTATGGCAAGGCATTGTTTTAGTTTTCAATACGGCGACATTTTAACAACTATGGGGGCTACTTGGTTTGTGTCGCGTGCTTATAATGAATATGTAGATAAGCGGCACGCGGATTGGCAAAAAGTGAATCCTTACAATAATAGAAACTCAACATTTAACCGTTGCCGCAAATTACATCCATATTTTCTAAAACAAATAGAAAATATGGATGTAAATAATTTGAATAAAAACACGATAGGAATTGACGGTTTTACAGTTAAGAAAATGGCAAAGACTACACTTGAAAAAATTTATTCGGTTAATATTTAGTAAAATAAAGGTAATGATGCCAAAAATATTGAATTGAATTGAATTGAATTGAATTGAATTAATTTATTTAATGTCCATATAGGAGTGGACGTAAAACAACAGAAGAATATGAAAAAGAATTTTATTTTTACGGCTATAGCCAGTCTGATAACCATTGCAGCAATAAATTCCTGCACCGTTGATAGTACTATAAACGATAACAATTCTACCGATGATAGTGCTACAAATAATAATAACAATAATAACCTACCTAATGCCGATATGAAAGGCATATATATGGCAGGACAGATCACTAATGCAAATCTTGGCATAAGGCAGGCGGCACTATGTAAGGACGGCGTTTTGCAAGTATTGTCGCAACGCAACAGTGAAGCCACTTCAGTTTGCGTAGCCGGTTCTGATGTATATGTAGTAGGATATGAATATGATGAATTAGGGCTAAATCAGTACCTCACATTATGGAAAAATGGCATTGCACAACAACTATGGCAATCAGCAGGGAACCCTAACTTATCTATTTTTGTATTGGGCAATGATGTATATATTACGGAGGAGAGTGCCTACTACTACATAAAAAATGGCGTTAAACAAACACTTCCTGATAATACTACAGGTTTGATAAAGATGTGCATATCGGGTAACGATATCTACCTATATCTGTATGATAGTGTAAAACGTACATATATATTATTGAAAAATGGCGTTGAACAATCAATCCCTGATGATTATGATTATCTTTATTTTCTTTTCGTCTCTGGAAACGATGTATATTTTGGAGGAAAAAAATCTTTTAATCAATATGATAATCGTCTCATATTATGGAAAAACGGTGTGGCACAAACTATATCTGGTCGCATTGATGACCTTGATCGTATTTGGTCCCTTTGGGTATTAGGTAGTGATGTATATTTCGTAACTGAAGAAGATGAATATCTCTACCGTCTAAGAAAGAATGGTCAGATTGTTATGGAATGGAGGGGGGCTCCCAAAGTTTTTTATGTATTAGGTAATGATGTGTATTGGTTTGAGTTTGATAATGAGCGTAGATTATTGAAAAATGGGATAGAAATAGTAGCCGTATTGCCCACAGGATTTATAAAATGGAATGATAGTCTTTTTATTGTAGAATAAATAATAAGGATACAATGGAACAAGAAGAAATAGATAAAGTTCATCAGCGAGTACATAATTGGTTTGCTAAACCTCATCAGTTTAATAGTACTATCCTCATTGCTTTTATGGGCTTAATGGTCAAAAAGTAGGCTGAAAACGCCTTAAATTTGTTTAATGGTCAAAAAGTAGGCTGGTTTTCGTTAGGTTCTTTGCCTGTACAGGCAAAGAACCTAACGAAAGCTGTTTCTAAAGTA
>BNTQ01000100.1 GCA_025996715.1 Bacteroidia bacterium
GCTTCAAATCGTGCGTCATACGTGCTATGCCCTTTGTGCCAATCACATCCACATAGCAGTTGTGCGTTTGCACCGCCGACAAATGCCCATAAACAAAACCTTGCGTAATGTCAAACACCACGCCGTTGGCAAACGTGCCGTGCACCTGTATCCACCAAGGGTCGGGGTAACTCCACATGCGCACCCCTTGCGCGTGATACGTTGCGTACTCGCTGCCGGCATACCAACGAGCCACATCCACATAGTGCATTCCGCAATCGTGAAATGCGGGACCTTCGTATTCGTGCCCCTCTTGCGGCATGTGTCCGGGCGTCATGTGGGCAACGCGCACAATGGCCAATTCGCCGATTTCGCCTGCGTGCACAAAGTCAATGATGTCCTTGTGATACCACGCATTGCGGTTGAACATATTGACCGCCACCATCAAGTCCGCCTGCTCTATCTCTTGGGCAACCTGCCACTCGGTTTCAATATCGGCAGCAATGGGTTTTTCGGCAATGATATGCTTGCGCACTTGTATGGCTTTGTGTATCTGCGCCGGACGTGCATTGGCAAGCGTAAAAAGCCCCACCACATCTACCTTGGCATCGTTAAATATAAGGTCTTCGTCGTCAATAATTACGGCTTCGGGGAATGAGGCGGCGGCATCGGAGCGCGCTTTTTCGTTGCTATCGCAGATATAAGCAATTTCCCACAACGGACTTTTATCACACTCATCGGCATACAGCCGTCCCATTCGCCCGAATCCTATAATTCCAATCTTCAATTGTGCCATCCTTTATTCAAGCACTTTGATGCGAATGTTGCGATACCAAACATCGTCGCCGTGGTCTTGCAAACCAATGTAGCCTTTGTGCTCAGCACCACCGCAGTTGTTCAATAGTTCAAATGCGAGCGGCCATTTTTCTTGACTAAATTTGCTTGCCTGCAACATTTCGGTCCATTGCGGTGTCCACAGGTGATATTCCAACACGTTTACGCCGTTTTGGTTATGCACCACCGTACCTTTATACACCAAAATAGTGGTAGTGTTCCACTCGCCTGCGGGCTTGGCATTTTGCGGCTTGGCAGGTATCATATCGTACAATGACGACGACTTACGGTTGCCATCCACACCCAATTTGGCATCGGGATGCCGCTCATTATCAAGCACTTGGCTTTCGGGTGCCGAAATGTAAGGGGGTTGGTCTTTGATTTCCTGTATCAAATACATAATACCCGAATTGGCGCCGGGAGACACTTTCCAATCAATGGACACCTCAAAGTTTTGGAACTTGTGAGCAAAAATCAGGTCGCCGCCATCGCCTTTTTGCCCTTCGCCCATACCTGTGCCATTGAATTTGATAGCGCCGTCATCAATCACCCAACGTGCAGGCACTTCATCTTTGAGATAGCCGCGCCAGCCGTACAAACTGTTGCCGCAAAAGAGGGTAATCCAACCATCTTTGTCCTTTGGAAACACGCTCAAATCCACCTGCGTTTTTTCTACTATAACGTAGGCAGGGGTTGTGCCATTCTCGGGCACAACCAGTTCGGCTGTTTTAATCGTGTACGACTGTTCCGTAGGGCAATTTTGCGGTGCGCTGCCGCACGCCATAAATGCACTTGCTGCTATTGCGCAGCCCACTAATAAACTGATTTTTTTCATTTTTTAAATAAATTAAAAGATTGAAGAATTAAAAGAACATAGATAATTTTGACCTACGGCATTGCCGGCAAATTCCAACCATTGTGATACGTGTGCTTAATCATTTCATTGGCAAACGCAAGCGCATTCACAGGGTCGGTCATTGTTTTGTTAAAAGTGGGGTGTCCGTCTTTGATTTGGAAACCGTCTTTGATAACCGTTTTGATAGTAGCGTCTGCGGGAATGTTGGTGAAGCGCATATTTTCGCCATCCCAATGCAGTTCTTGATTCAAAGCCTGCAAACGCACTGCCATTACGCCCATCACCACCATTTCGGCAAAAGGACCAGCCTCTGCAAACGCAGACGCAGTCTCCGTGCGATTGGCAGGAGTTTCTTTGCACGCACGCACCCAATCCATATAATGTTTAAGTGGCACCTCGCGCAATACCTTTGGCGATGTGGGTTTGCGCCCCGATACCAACCAAGGTCTTACGCCATAACAACCGCAAATCAAAGTATCCTTTGTGCCGTGAAAAATCACGCCGCCGCCACTATCATTGAGATTTTTATTAGCAGGCACGCCTGCGGGGCGCGGAGGTTGCAAGCCGCCGTCGTACCACGTAACTTCCACTTCGGGCAAGGCTACACGCGGCATATTGTCGCGGGCTGGGAAAATGTATTTCACCATTTGCGCATTGGGAGCGCAGTCGGTGAGCAGCAAGGTGCTGCTGCCCTGCACCTTTGTAGGATAGCCCAATTTGAGCGCTTTGAACACGGGATGCAAAATGTGGCAAGCCATATCGCCCAATGCGCCGGTGCCAAAATCCCACCAACCACGCCAGTTCCAAGGCGTATAAATAGCATTGTAGGCGCGCTTTTGTGCCGGACCAATGAACAAATCCCAATCCAAAGTAGGTGCAATTTTGTCGGCTTTTTCGGGCACAGGCAAACCTTGGGGCCAAATGGGGCGGTCGGTAAATGCCTCCACTTTGGTGATTTCGCCGATTTCGCCGTTCCAAATCCATTCGCAGGTTTGGCGCACGCCTTCGTCGGACGCACCCTGATTGCCCATTTGGGTAGCCACTTTGTGCTTTGCCGCCAAGCGCGTGAGCAACCGCGCCTCATAAACGCTGTGCGTGAGCGGTTTTTCGACATACACACCCTTGTCCATTGTGATGGCATCGGCAGCAACAATGGCGTGCGTGTGGTCAGCCGTAGCCACCACCACTGCATCGGCTTCTTTGCCGAGTTTTTCAAACATCTTGCGGTAGTCTTTGAACCGCTCGGCTTTTGGATAATGCTTGAAAGTGCCGTCGGCATACTTCCAATCTACATCGCACAAGCCAATGATGTTTTGGTCTTTGAGTTCTTTGAGAACCGCAGAGCCGCGTCCACCCACGCCAACGCCCAAAATGTTCAACTTGTCGCTTGGTGCAACGTGCCCGCCACCAAGCGATTGCCCAAACACAACGTTGGGCAACACAGCAAGCGACACGCCTGCCATTGTTCCTTTTTTGAGGAACTCACGCCTTGATAAGTCTTTTTCCATAATATAAAATTTATTTTGTATATTCAAAGTTGCACTCGCAACTTTTTGAGGGCGTAAAATTAGTACAAATTATTTATTCTGCAAAAAAATTGATAATTTTTTTTGAAAACGGGCTTAATGGTCAAAAAATAGGCTGAAAATTGCTGTATTTTATGCTTGGACGGTATTTGTATTGCCGTCCAATTTATTTTGTAGCATTTGTGTTGAGGAATAAAAAACCTTATACGGCTATTTTTTCGGCTGTATGACGCACACGTTCCGAAAAATCAAAAAGTGCATTTTTAAACTGTACCTTTTCTACATTAGTAAAAGTATTTTCCACGCCGTTTCCGTCAATTCCGTCTAATTTGTGATATAACCAAACAGACGATTTGCCAAAATACCGCGATGCAATTTTAGACCAAGTGATGTCAAGCAAAATATCGTTAAGTTGCTGTTTGATAGACATTTCTTTTGAAATTACAGTTTCCATATTAGTATTTTTAGTAATTAATCTTTGTTCAACAGATTGTCGAATAACTTACGAACATAGTACTCCAATTGGGCAGAAGGATTGTGAGTTGAGTTTTTCAAATTTCTAACCGCTTCTACCAATTCCCATTCTTCTTCAGTTAATTCTTTTGTTACCATTTTTCTCTGTGATTATCCCGCAAAGTTAGTACGAATTATTGAAATATCCAAAAACTATCAGCAGAAAAATTATCGTGTTTCGATGAACGCTTGCACTGCTGCTATCCAAGAGGGAGGCGGGTTGCTGTGCAAGCCCAATGAATGTTTATCGCCCACAATATCTGTGGGGGTAAGCAACTGATGAACAATGTTGGTGCTGTTGAGTGCTGTGTTCAATCGCGCGGAATTGCTGTAGGGCACAGTGTTGTCGCCCTCTGCGTGCACCATAATGGTTGGCGGCACGCCCTTGCTTTGGCTGACATAGTAAGCAGGAGAAATAGTCTCGGCAGCCGCTCTAAAAGTTTCATAATTGCTCTGTTGCGTATAATCGTTTTGCGTGATGATTACCATTTGCCCTGTGAGTGCTGATGCCAAGCCCGACAATTCAGGCAACGAAAATTCGCCGCTTGTCCAACCTATATCATCGGTAAAATCCGTAGGTCCCGCCAAACTAACGCAAGCCGCAATAGGAATAGCCGAATTGTTATCTTGCGGAAAATACTTGTACCCGTAGAGCAAGGATAAATGAGCACCTGCCGAATGTCCCATCAAAATTACTTTACTCACACCAACTCCATTTTCTCGTGCAGTCTGTTTTATTTTGCCGAGCGCACTGCCAACGTCAGCCAGCATCTCGTCAATGTGTACATTGTTTTGTGCAGAGGGTACAACAAGGCGATAATTGATAGAAGCCACTATGACTTTGGGTTTGTAATCATTCAAAAATGAGACCATTTCTGCTTTGTCGCCGGAGATGTAGGAACCGCCGTGAATATACACAATGGCAGTTGCTGCACCAATGCCGCTGGGAATAGATATGTCCAATGTTTGTTGGGCATCTGTGCCATACGACAAATTGGTTATGTTAGCCCCTTTGAGCGGATTTTTGACTTGGGTGGAAGTGTTGCATCCTGCTGCCAGCATTGCTATCAACAGTAATGCCCACGTTCCTATAAAAAAGTTTTTTTTCATTTTATTGTTTTGTGTCAATGTACCATTCATATACCGTTGCTATTCCCTCTACTAATGTGGTCTTGTGTTTCCAACCGAGGTTGTGCAGTTTTGAAACGTCCATCAATTTGCGCGGCGTGCCGTCGGGTTGGGTGGTGTCGTTCACAATTTCGCCCTCAAATCCTACTACTTTTTTGATGATGTTGGCCAATTCGCGTATTGCGAGGTCTTCGCCTGTGCCAAGGTTTACGTGCTGTTCGTCGTTGTAGTTTTGCATCAGGAAAACGCAGGCATCGGCTAAATCGTCCACGTACAAAAATTCGCGCAAGGGTTTTCCTGTACCCCACATCACCACTTGCTTTGCGCCCTGCACTTTGGCATCGTGAAATTTGCGAATGAGTGCCGGCAACACGTGCGAAGTGTTCAAATCAAAATTATCGTTGATGCCGTAGAGGTTGGTGGGCATTGCCGAAATGAAATTGCAACCGTATTGGCGGCGGTAAAATTTGCACAACTCGATGCCGGTAATTTTTGCAATGGCATACGCCTCGTTGGTTTCCTCCAAATATCCGCTGAGCAAATGCTCCTCTTTGATGGGCTGCGGTGCGAGTTTTGGATAAATGCACGAACTGCCCAGAAACAGCAATTTTTTTACGCCCTGCGTATATGCCGCGTGGATGATGTTGGTTTCAATCATCAAATTGTCGTAGATGAATTGCGCCGGATAGGTGTTGTTGGCGTTGATGCCGCCCACTTTGGCGGCTGCCAAAAACACATATTCGGGTTTTTCTGCGGCAAAAAAATCATTCACTGCCTGCTGATTGCGCAAATCCAATTGGGCAGAGGTGCGCTCAACGATGTTGCTAAAACCCTTGCTGCGCAAGTCGCGCACAAGGGCAGAGCCAACAAGCCCTCGGTGCCCTGCTACATATATTTTGTCCGTTGTGTTCATCAGTATTTTATGCGAGAATTATTTATTTTTTCAACATATTCGTAATCAAATTTTGCCATTTTTTTGACCAATTCGGCAAATGGCGTTTGTGTAGGATTCCAACCCAACAGCGTTTTTGCCTTTGTGGGATTGCCTTGCAGTTGTTCCACTTCGGTGGGGCGAAAATACGCGGGGTCAATTTCCACCAACACATTGCCTGTTTTTTTGCAAACACCTTTTTCGTTCACGCCCTCGCCTTTCCATTCCAAATCAATGTTCACTTCTTTGAAAGCAAGCGTGCAAAACTCGCGCACAGTGTGCATTTCGCCGGTGGCAATCACAAAATCTTCGGGCGTTTTGTGCTGCAAAATGAGCCACATACATTCCACATAATCCTTGGCGTATCCCCAATCGCGGCGGGCGTTGAGGTTGCCCAAATATAATTTTTTTTGATAGCCGTGTGCTATGCGCGCCGCGCCCAGCGTGATTTTGCGCGTAACAAAAGTTTCGCCGCGCCGCTCGCTTTCGTGGTTAAACAAAATGCCGTTCACAGCAAACATATTGTAGGCTTCGCGATAATTTTTGGTAATCCAAAAACCATACATTTTTGCCACCGCGTAGGGCGAGCGCGGATAAAAAGGCGTGGTTTCGCTTTGCGGCACTTCCTGCACCAATCCGTAGAGTTCCGACGTGGAAGCCTGATAAATTTTCGTTTGTTTTTCCAATCCGCAAATCCGCACTGCTTCTAACAATCGCAGCGTGCCCACCCCATCGGTTTCGGCAGTATATTCGGGCACTTCAAACGACACTTTTACGTGCGACTGCGCCGCCAAATTATATACCTCGTCGGGGCGGATGGTTTGCATCAAACGAATGAGATTGGAGGAGTCGGTCATATCGCCGTAATGCAGTTGCACCTTACGTTTTTGGTGCATATCCTCAATCAAATCATCAATGTAGAGATGTTCAATTTTTTGCGTGTTAAAGGTGGAACTGCGGCGGATAATGCCGTGCACATCGTAGCCTTTGTCCAACAAAAATTCGGCAAGATACGAACCATCTTGACCGTTGATACCTGTAATCAGTGCTGTTTTGCTCATTGATAATGTTTTTTTAATAACTATAATCCAAAAATAAAGTGCGAAGTTAAAGAAAAAACAGTATCTTTGCAAAAAAAATACAATTATCCTTGTTGAATTTTGTTGTCGATAAAAACATACCCTTCATTAGCGGAGTGCTCGAACCCTACGCTAATGTTGGTTATTTTGATGCCAAAGATATTACCGCCGCAGCGGTGATGGCTGCCGATGCTTTGCTCATACGCACCCGCACCCGCTGCAATGCCGCGCTGTTGCAAAATTCCCGTGTAAAATTTATGGCTACTGCCACCATTGGCAGCGACCATATTGATGCCGATTTTTGCCAAAAAAATAACATCGCGTGGGCTAATGCTGCCGGCTGCAACGCAGGCGCAGTGGAGCAATACGTGATGACAGCCCTGCTCACATTGGCACATCAAAAAGGGATGAGTTTGTGCGGCAAAACAATGGGCGTGGTGGGGGTGGGCAACGTTGGCAAACGAGTAGCCGCAACGGCTGAGCGTTTGGGTATGCACCTGCTTTTGTGCGACCAGCCTCGTGCCCAAAATGAGCCAAATGCCCATTTTGTATCCTTGTATGAAGTGGCTGCAAACGCCGATGTGATTACCTTTCACGTGCCTCTCGCTTTATCGGGCAAGGATGCCACTTACCATCTTGCTGGCCACGATTTTTTTGCACAAGTCGGCAAAAAACCTATATTTATCAACACTTCGCGTGGGGAGGTGGTGGACGAAGAATGCCTGCGGGCTGCCGTTGTGCAACAAAAAATCGCTGCCGTTGCCTTGGATGTGTGGGAAAATGAGCCTCACATTAGCACAGCCACGCTGGATTTGGCAAACATTGGCACGCCGCACATTGCCGGCTATTCGGCAGAGGGCAAAGCCAAAGCGAGCCAAATGGCGGTGCGTGCTATGGCTCGTTTTTTTGACCTGCCGCTTCAAACCTGGCAACCACAAGCCTTGCCGCCACTGCCTTTGCACAATCTGTGCTCGCCCGCTGCCGATTTGCAAAACGCGCTGTACCGCGTCTATAGCCAATCCTACGACATTTGGGCAGACGACGCTGCGCTACGCCTGCATCCGCACAATGGCGAGGAATTGCGCAACCGTTATGTATTGCGGCGAGAGCCGCAAGTGTGCTGGCTACTGCCCACAAAAAAGGCTCTACGTGATGACGTAAAGCCTTGTGAATCAATAACTTGCAAAACCGCTCCTCAACAAGGACTTGAACCTTGGACCCCCTGATTAACAGTCAGGTGCTCTAACCAACTGAGCTATTGAGGAATAAAAAGTGGGTGCAAAGATAGAGTTTACAATTGAATTATGCAAAAGTTTTTTTAGAAAAATAAAAAAAATTATGGATTACGTTAGCAAAACTGTGAAAATTCAACGTCCGCGGCAGCAAGTGTACGACTTTTTTGCGGACTTTAGGGAACTTAGCCACTTGGTGCCCCCCAACCAAGTGAGCGATTTGGAAACCACTGAGGCTACCTGCAGTTTTTCTGTGAAGCCCGTTGGCAAAGTGCGGCTGCAAATTGCCTACCGCGAACCTGTCAAACTGATCAAGTATAGTTCGCAGGAGGGAGACCCCTTGGAGTTCAATTTGTGGGTGCAATTGCTGGAGGCTACGCCCTACGAAACTCGCCTGCGCATCACGCTGCGAGCCAATTTTAATACTATGATACGGGCATTGTTGGGCAGAAAATTGCAGAAGAGTGTGGACGAGGCTGCCTTGCAAATTGCCGCTGCCTTCAATGCACAAACTCCACTTGCTTAAACCGAAAAGTGCAGGTTTTGCCGGTTGTTTTTTGCAGCATTAAATCGCCGCTATCGCTTATTTTTACTAACTCTGCCAAAAATTCACCGCCCTCGGCACGGTAGCGGTGCAGCCCTGTTTTTCGGTACAGCAATGCCGTGTAACTCTCCCTGATGGCTTGATATTCCTCGTTTTGCAACATATCGTACCATTGCGAAAATTGCAAAAGTATCCCTTGCAAAATCTCCTCTTTGTTGTGTAATTTGTTGGCTATCAACGAGATAGAAGTGGCCAACGGAGCAGTAGCAAACTGCTGCTGATTGACGTTGAAGCCCACGCCCACAATGGCTTGCAGCACTCTATCGCCGCGCACGGTAGGCTCTATGAGAATGCCTGCAATTTTTTTTTCGCCCACAAAAATGTCGTTAGCCCATTTGATTTTTGCATCTATTTTGTTGTCAATCAAATAGTTAGCAAGTGCCAAAGCCGCCGTGCGCGAGAGGTCAAATAGGTGGGTGGTGGGCAAATGGGCGGGTGTGAGCAAAAGCGAAAAGAGCAAATTTTTGCCGCCCTCGCTTTCCCAACTTGTACCTTGCTGCCCGCGCCCCTGCGATTGATAATCGGCGCAAACCACACAACCCTCGTGAGCATCTCGCAGTTCGCCAAGAGCGCGCTGGGTAGAAGGCAAATCGCCAAAATTTAAGATTTTAAAATTCAATGTTTAAGATTTTAATATGTTAGGCGGTCGCCCGATTTTTTATGTTATTTGTTTAGTAACCAATCTATTGCGTTTACTTGTTTCACTCCGTTGTGGTTGTCGTTTTCGTAGATATTTTTTACGCTGCAAAAATACTAAAATTCCTCAAACTTTACAATATCTACAAGTTTGAGGAATTTTGTTCTGTATGGAGTGTAGCATTTATGAGGCACAAAATTATTCAAAAAAATCAGAACATGCCTCATTTTCTAATTTTCATTGATGTCGTTGCCGGATAGTGTTTTTACCAATGAGTTTCAAAAGCCTGTTCATTCATAAGCATTTGAGTTGTGTTTAGTTTATCCAAATGAGTGTTTATTACAATTTTTTTACCTTCATTTGCACCATGGTCATTTTTTTCATACATTGTTTTTGTGTATGTTTGGCCAGAATCTGCCCCTCTTTTATCATTTGTTCTACACCAATCCGTTAGATATTCAACAAAATACAACCAGCCGTTTCGATAGTT
>BNTQ01000101.1 GCA_025996715.1 Bacteroidia bacterium
CTTGTATTCGACCGCCGCCCCAACCGTACTTGGGATGAAAAGATATTTACCCGCAAAGAAACAACACCTGATGGTAAAGTGATTACTATTGTAGGATGTTGAGGGAAGCGAAAGGTACAAAAAAGAGGCAAAAAAGAGGAATTGCCATTGGATAAAAAGAAACGACCGTAAAATGTTTTAATATGAATTTGAGTTTATTATTTAATTTTAAGGGCGTTACGCAGACCGAATGGGATGCGGCTTGGAAGGAGTGTTACCACATATTGGAACAATTCCCTGTTCCTTTGGGAACTATTAGTGATGAAGAGAAATGGGGTTGCACAAGGCAGGTAATCAGCAGTAAAATTCTAAGCGATGAGGGGACAAAAGATGAATTATTGAAGTTTCGTCTGGATATGATTTCGTTGGAGTTTGGCGGCGTCTATAAGTTGTACAGAGACCTGAACCATTACGCTGAGTTTAAGTGCAACCACGACATTCTATGGGACAATACCGAGGAGGCAAAAAACTACATAGGCGAAGAATTCAACATAGACCACGTGGTGGGCAGTCCATTGGATATATGGGGCAACGGCACAGGCGGAGCACCATTTACATTAGCGGTGTTGGCCTTAGGTATTCTGTTAGAAAATCGCTTCCCCGATAACTGTTTTTTGTGGGGCGAATATTCAGACGAACAAGTAGAAAAAATGCGGATATGGCTTTCTGCTCTTTTGCACGAAAACATGAATACTCCTATATGCAATGATTTGGAACGTTTGTTTGAGCGGCTTATCACGCTTTACGATGCACCGGATTTGGTAGTACGCCGCTTTTGGGCATTAAGCGAATCAGGGCTTCGGGAAACTTTTCAATTCCTTTGTGAACACGGTTACGACGCAGCGTTGCAGGATGAAATCATCCGTCGGGTGAAAGGTTATTCCAGTGTTGCTCAGTGGGGCGTTACCGATTTATTGTATCCCTATTTGGAAGCCTCTCGGGACATTGAGCATTTGATAGAATTGGTTCAAAAAGTACATGCTATCAATCACCAAAAGGATTTTTCGCTGGAAGTATTGTTGGAATCTCTTGTAAATAAGGGAATTACAGTTAATCCGTATCAAAACGACAGCGAAACCGTCAAGGGGTGGAATAATCTGGATAAAACACTGACCACTCCTATGCAAGACTTGAATATGACGATATTACGCATGTCCGGATTGCCATCGCGCATTGATTTTTACATCTCTGTTGATGAGTTGATTGAAATTTTCGGATGCACCGAACCGGCGAACGGCAAAAAATTTCAAAAAATCATAGAACAAGGTACTGAAAAAACAAAAGAGAATTATCGAAAATTAACAGAAGTGACGGAACAACTTGCAGACAAAATGTCGCAAAATGCGCCTGACAAAAGCACCTCCTATTTTCAGACAAAAGCGGCGCTGATACGCAGGCAATATCTGCCATCTGCGGATTATATTCTCTGCGAGGTAGAAAATCAGTCGCAAGTTTTTCCCGCTTATAAAGAAAGGTCAATTATGCTTGCCAAAGTATTAGGGGACAACACCGTGAAGATATTTAAAAATGAACCTAAAAAATTCACATTTTTATCCCTTGAAGAGGCAAAAAAGAAGTTAACAGAGATTATTTCCAATAAATTCAAACTGCGCGATACAGCATGGCAGGCAATTGATGATGAAACAGATATGGATATATTGAAAATGTTGATTATTTATGCTGCACATCCACGAGAAGAATTAAAGTTTTGGGACTTTCGAAAGTTTGTATTTGAAACCCCCGAATTATGGGCAGATATGCGAAACTCTTTTCTTGAACATTTAGTCGTCGTTGCGTGACGCTTTAAGGGTATATCCTTCTGCGCGTGCATGGAAAAATATATTGGTTAATTCTTTTTTTTTGAGGTGCTATTTAGCCCGTAGGGCTTGCATACCAATAGAAGAAATACACATCAGCACACGGCGCGCGGCGCAAGAGCAACGCCTTGAAAAACGATTGCTGTCCGCGCGCTATAACGGCGGTTGCCAAATGTTTTTCTATTGATATGAATGTCCTACGGACAATTGCGCAAAACCTTGGTTGGTAGAGACGCGGCACGCCGCGTCTCTGCAACTTGAAAAAATATAGCACCTCAAAAAAAAGAATTAACCAATATATTCAGCAGTTTGCCATTTCAAAAAAAAGAATTAACTTTGCCTTTTAGAATACACAAGGCACAAGTTAAATATGTCAAAATACTTTAACATAGCAGGACCCTGCAATCCGCAAGACCACTATATGCTCAATGCAGCAGACAGGCTCAAGGAGGTGATGCCGCTCATTGAGCAGAAGCAGTATTTTGTCATCCATGCTGCCCGCCAAAGCGGAAAAACTACCTTTTTGTGGGACTTGGAAAAGCGGCTAAACGACAGCGGCAGGTACTATGCGCTGTACTGCTCGCTGGAAGGATTGCAGGGTGTTACCGACCCCAAAGAGGGCATTCCGGCGATAGTGAATTGTATAAAAACCGATTTGCAGCATACGCCCATTCCCGGCTGCGAAACATTTGCTGCCAATGCCGATTTTAGCGATTTTACCAATGTGCTGAGAAACGAATTGACAAGATTGTGTATCTCATTAGACAAACCTCTCGTCATTTTATTTGATGAAGCCGATTGCCTGAGTGCCAATACGCTCATTTCGTTTTTGCGGCAGTTGCGCAATGGCTACAATTCCCGCATTCGCACGCCTTTTGTGCACACTGTGGCGTTGGTGGGAATGCGCAACATCCGCGATTTCAAGGCGCAGGTACGTCCCGATAGCGAAACGCTGGGCAGCGCCAGCCCGTTCAATATAGTAACCAAATCGTTAACGCTTACCAACTTTACACAAGAGGAAATAGTAACACTATATGCTCAGCACACCAACGATACCGGACAAATTTTTGAACCGCAAGCCCTTGAGTTAGTCTATCGGCAAACGCAAGGGCAGCCGTGGTTGGTGAACGCCATTGCCCGCGAAGTGGTTGTTGAAACCTTGCAATCCGACTACACGCAGCCGGTTACGGCGCCAATGGTGAGCGAAGCCATTCAAACCATCATTCGCCGCCGCGATACTCATATTGACAGCCTGTTGGAACGTCTCAAAGAAGAGCGAGTGCGTCGCATTATTGAGCCGGTGATTATCGGGGAACAGGCGAGCATCGAAATGCTTTCGGATGATTACAGATATACGGAAGATTTAGGCTTGGTTCGCTATACTCCAAGTGTGGGTGTAGCGCCTGCCAACCCCATCTATGCCGAGGTAATAGTCCGCACGCTCAACTGGTCAAGTCAGAGCGAAATAGAGTCCACCCACCCGGAATATCACATGCCTCGCTACTTCAAGGATGGCAAAATAGATATGGCTTACTTATTGCGCGACTTTCAAGATTTTTGGCGGGAGAACAGCGAAATATGGGAAGAGCGCTTTCAATACAAAGAAGCAGCGCCACACTTGATACTGATGGCATTTCTGCAACGTGTCATCAACGGAGGCGGGCATCTCATTCGTGAGATGGCGGCAGGTAAAAAGCGATTAGACCTTTGCATTGATTACAAAGCGAACAAGTATCCCTTAGAATTGAAAGTATATCGCAAAGAGAGCACCTACGACGAAGGCATTATTCAACTTGCGCGGTATATGGATACGCTGGGCAGCACTGAGGGCTGGCTACTTGTATTCGACCGCCGCCCCGACCGTACTTGGGATGAAAAGATATTTACCCGCACAGAAACAACGCCTGATGGTAAAGCGATTACTATTGTAGGATGTTGAGGGAATTGCCCTTTTATTCATTCACTCTCCTTCCAACTGCACATTATCTATCAGGCGAATGTCGCCTGCGTGCACGGCAATGCAGCCCTGCTTTGAGCCTGCTTCTTCCCACGAGCAAACGGCTTGCAATGTGTCGGCGTTCACTACCTCAAAATACTCTATTTGTAGTAGCGGATGGGCATTGATTTTTTGCCTTACAAATTGTTGTAATTCGTTGATATTCAATGTTTTAGAAAGATTAACAGCCTCACTAAGAGTTTTAAAAATAAGAGGAGCAGCAGCACGTTGTTCGGGCACAAGGAGGGTGTTGCGTGAACTCATTGCCAGCCCATCGCTTTCGCGCACAATGGGGCAGGGCACTATCTCTACGGCGTAGTGCAGTTGCTGCATCAGTGCTTTTACGATGGCTAATTGCTGAAAATCTTTTTGCCCAAAATAGGCGCGGGTAGGTTGTGCCATCTCCAACAAGCGGCTCACCACCTGCGCCACGCCATTGAAGTGCCCGGGGCGATGGCTGCCCTCCATCACCTTGTCCAGTTGCCCAAAATCAAACACCCGCGTGTCGGGCGTGGGATACACCTCCTCTACGCTGGGGACAAAAACGGCATCGCAGGGGGTGCTTTGCAGCAGTTGCACATCGGCATCCAAGGTGCGGGGATAACGCGCCAAATCGTTGCTGTCATTGAATTGCGTGGGGTTCACAAAAATGCTCACTAATGTGGCGTCGTTTTGGGTACAAGCACGCAGCACCAGCGACAAATGCCCCTTGTGCAACGCTCCCATAGTGGGCACAAAACCCACCTGCTTATGTTGTTGCCGCCATTGATGCAATTGCAGGGCGGTGTGTAGAATTTGCATAATTTTTACATTTACACCGCTATTGCCCTACATTTTTGTTCCAAAAATGCCCTTTCTTCTGCGGTAAGCAAATCGTTTATTTTTTTGTAAACTGTTGAATGATAATTATTTACATATTCTTTTTCTACGGCATCCAACAAATTTAGGTCTATGCTGTTGAGGTCGTAGGGGCAGAGGGTCAATGGCTCAAATTTGTAGAAGTTTCCAAACTCGCTGCTGCCGCTGTCCACCGTCAATACCAAGTTTTCGATGCGGATGCCGTATTGTCCGCTGCGGTATAGCCCCGGCTCGCAGGAGGTAATCATTCCCTTTTGCAGCAGGGCGGGATTTTCGTTGAGGCGAATGCTTTGCGGACCTTCGTGCACGCTCAAACAGTGCCCCACGCCGTGCCCTGTGCCGTGCATGTAGTGCAAATGCTGCTTGAGCATAGGTTGCCGCGCCAGCATATCCAATTGCGCCCCGCGCGTACCCTCCGCAAAAACGGCTGTGGACAAGGCAATGTGCCCTTTGAGCACCAAGGTGTAGTCGCGCTTTTGTTGCGCAGTGGGCGTTCCCAAATGCAGCGTGCGCGTGATGTCGGTGGTGCCCAAGCGGTATTGCCCCCCGGTGTCGATGAGCACAAAATTGTCGCGCACAATGCGGGCGTTGCCGGCGGGCGTTGCCGAATAGTGAACAATGGCGCCGTGCTCGCCGTAGCCAACAATGGGCGCAAAACTTTCGTCCAAAAAGTGGGGCATCGCTGCCCTAAACTGCCGCAATTGTTGGGCTGCCGAAATCTCTGTAACCTGTTGTATATCAACATTTTGCTCTAACCAAAACCAAAATTTGACCCAAGCCGCACCATCGTAAATCATCGCTTGTTGCACGCCTGCAATTTCCACCTCATTTTTTTGCGCCTTCAATAGGTTAATGCAAGTGGTGGAGCCGCTTTCGGGGAGTATTTTTGCAGCATTTTGGGCAATTATTTGCACCGCACTATGGGAAGTAAATTGCGGATGCAACTGCACCGTTTTGCCTTTTGTATAATGGGGCAATTGCTGCTCAAAATCGCTGTAACTGTCGATTGTAACTTGTTGTTTTTCGAGCAATTGCAACGTTTCTGCGCTGATTTTTTGGCGGTCAATGAATAGGACAAGGCTATTGCTGTCCCAATCGACAATCGTGTAAGCCAATGCCACAGGGGTATAAGCCACATCGCCGCCGCGCAAATTGAGCAACCAGGCCGTTTGGTCAAGAGCAGTTACCACATAAACGCTGTGCGCAGGCGGGTTGAGCAGGGATTTGACGGCTGCCAATTTTTGGGCAATGCTTTTGCCTGCAAATTGCACATCGAGCAAAAACGCAGGCGTGGTGGGCAGCGCAGGGCGGTCTGCCCAAATTGCGGCAAACACATCGCCTATATTTTTCAACTGCAAGGGCTGCACGTCCTGCTGCAATTTCTCGTAATCCTTTGCACTGTAAAGGGATGCGTTAACGCCCACCGTGCCGTTGGCAACCGTTTTTTTAATAAAATCCACTTCGCTAATGCTATCGGTAAGCCCTTGTTTTTGCAAAACAAAATCTTGGCTGAGTTGCGCTTCGGCTTGCAAAAAATAGCGCGAATCGGTGAACAGTGCTGCGCCGGCGGTGGTAACCACCGCTGTGCCCGCGCTGCCGTCAAAGCCCGTGAGCCAGCCGCGGCACTTGAAATGCGCCGATACATATTCGCTAAAATGCGTGTCGTTGGACGGCACAATCACAGCCTGCACTTGCAAGCGCAACATCTCTTGCCGCAACAATTGAAGAGGAGTAGCCATATTTAATAAGATATGATTTTGAAACCTGAAACTTGAAACCTGAAACTTGAAACCTGAAACTTGAAGTTACAAAACGAGCGACAACGTCCCCACAATAGCGCAATAGACTGCAAACCATATCAGCGAGGTGCGCTGCACAAGGGCTATCATAAATTTGCACGCCGCGCAGCCCACCACAAACGCCGTGCAAAAGCCCACCAACAAGGGCGCCACTCCAATGCCTGTAACCGACGGCGCAAATTCGCCTTTGACAATGCCCAAAAACGCTTCGCCCAAAATGGGCACCAATACTATCAAAAATGAAAATTTGGCTGCCTCACTTTTTGGGTTGCCCAGCAGCAACGAAGTGGCAATGGTGGTGCCCGAGCGCGACAAACCCGGCAAAATTGCCACAGCCTGCAACAGCCCTATGACAGCGGCATCCACAAAACGAATAGGATGGGGATTTTTTGCCTTGTAAAAATGCGTGAGCAACAGCAACAACGAGGTAACCAACAGCATTATCCCCACCAACAGCAAACCCGCTGTGAACAATGCCTCTGCTTGGTCTTTGAAAAAAACGCCCACGATGGCAATGGGAATCATTGCCACCACTATCTTGCCAAGGTATCGGGTTTCGTTGTTCCACCTCAGTTGGGCAGCTCCTTTGAGCAATTGCCGCAAATCTTTTTGCAGCACCACCACTATGCTCAGCGAGGTGGCAATGTGCACTATAATTTCAAAGGTAGGACTGTCCACAATGGCAGGGTCAAGCCCCAGCAAATGCTTGCCCAGCGCCAAATGCCCGCTGCTGCTCACAGGCAAAAATTCGGTAATGCCCTGCAACAATCCCAGCAAAAAAGATTCTATAAGGCTCATTTTTGTTGCTTTTTGGGACGAGTCATAATGGCATACATTTCAAAAACGAAGCCCAAGAGCACTACAACGGTAGCCAGCGTGGTGCGCCTAAATCCATACAGCGCCTCGCCGTTGAACACATCGGGCTCAGCCGACTTGCCGCCGCTCATGAGCACAAAGCCAATCACAATGATGGCAAAACCAATCAACATCAGTTTGTAGTTGCGAAAGTTGAGCGCAAATCCTGTATGGGAAACGCTTTCATTGGCAGCATTTTTAGAAGAAGATACTTTTTTCATTAAAATTATGAATTATCAATTATCAATTATGAATTAGTAGTGCAACTCGTCGGCGTTCAAATCCAAAAATTTGTCCACCGCAAAAAAGGTAGAAATCATAGATACCAACAATCCCAGCAGCAACAAGCATAGCATCAGCAGCCCCACAATGTCCATCGAAAAGAGGCTCACCGAGCCAAAATCCATTTGGTTGCGCACCAAAACAAACATTCCGCTCAGCAGCAAAAACGCTGCAAATGCAGCAATAACGCCGTGTAGCGCACTCCTTGCCAAAAACGGACGAATGATAAACGCTCGCGTGGCACCCACCAATTTCATAGTATAAATAATGAACCGCCGCGAATAAATGGACAAGCGAATAGTATTGTTGATTTGCGCCAGCGACACCACAAACAGCAGCACGCTAAACAGCAATAAAATAGCACTAATGCGGTTTACATTGCTACTGACCAACTCTATCAACGATTTTTGATAAATCACTTCTTTCACCTGCGGCATAGCCGCCAATCGTTTTTCGATGTATTGCAGGCTGTCGGGATGTGCATACTGATAGCGCAGTTTTGCCTCAATGGACACAGGGAGCGGATTGTAGCCCAAAAACGACACAAAATCTGCACCCAGCATATAGCGCAATTCGCGCTCGGCCTCGTCTTTTGAAATAAATCGCGTTTCGCGCACAAAGGGAGCAATATCCAATTGTTTGCGCACCCACGCCACATCGGCATCGCTCACATTATCGGCAAATTCAATAGAAAATCCCACATTCTCTTTCACATAGCGCGACAAGCGGCTCACATTGAGCAGCAGCGTAGCCATCAAGCCCAAAATGAACAGCACCAAGGTGATACTGACGATGGTGGAGGCATACGAACTACGCAGTCGGCGTGATTGTTGCGGGGTGCTATTCCATTGAGGAGATGCCATAATAAGTTGGATGGGTGTTGCTACACATATAAAGACAAACCACAAAGGTACAAAATAAAGCAGAAATGTGCAAAAGTATTTGTTTTTTTATCAAAAAAATGTAATTTATCGAATTACACCCATATCATTATTGTCCGATAAAAATCAATAAAAGGTGGGTGGTAATGCCTGCGCCCGCTACCAACCCAAAGGGTTGAATGTGCAAGCGGCAATGAAAATCCCGCCCATTTAGACAATAATGAAAAAAATGCATACCTTTGCAAATTTTTAATTCACAATTCATAAATGATACAACTAAAAATAAGTAACCAACAAGATAATGCAGGGCATACGTTTTACCAAAACGAGTGTGGTAACATTGATTTGTGGACACTGCCGATAAAGATTTTTCAAAAAATTGGACGACAAAATGCACCCATACGGCTCACTCAATATAATGTGCAACACATTATAGATAACCATTACAAAGAGTTTGCCGAAAACGAACAGTCGGTATTTGATTTTGTGGATGCTATTTTTGCCAACTACACCAATGTGAGACAAAACGGTCGCAGTTTATTTGTTACCATTGAAGATAAAATAGGTAAGGCAGCAATTATTCGTTTGTTTCCCAGTTTGTATGGTGATTACTACAACGTGGATACTGCCGGATATTATAGGGGAGTTTTTTTGAGTAATAAGGAGTTAATTTGGAGTGAGAGCGAACCTCACTTTAAAGTCGCCGAAACTTTAGATACTCGTACAGGATTATCCCATAAATCGGCAGGGAATGCCATTAACGCTGTATCCCAAACAACTTCCGAGAACAAAGATACAACAAATTTTTCAAAAAGCAAAAAAATGTGCCAAAAATAATTAAAAAATCAAATTAAAATCAAAGTTCAGACAATGTTATCAACCCAACAACAATTAAAATTTTATGCCGAAGTATTACTGCCTAAAAGGCAGGACTGAATTATCATCCCGCCTTGTCAGGCGATAGGCAAAACACAATAGGGAAGGGAGTTAAATGGCAACTTGTTGCCGAAAAGCATGACGATTTTTGTAGAACGCTATACCAAACGCAACCACAGCGAGGAGTACAAAAAATGCTAAAAAATAATAAAGTCCTTGCATAATTTTATTTGTTTATTTTCTTTTTTGTAACCAATAAAAACCAAAACCCAACAAAATGAACGAAACCATAGTAATAGAACCAATTAAATACAACATCGTAACATCCGTTCCGTCTCGATTTACCATGATGGCACCCAGCACGACACCTCCAAAAATATATTTTGCTAAATC
>BNTQ01000102.1 GCA_025996715.1 Bacteroidia bacterium
GTACTTTAGAAACAGCTTTCGTTAGGTTCTTTGCCTGTACAGGCAAAGAACCTAACGAAAACCAGCCTACTTTTTGACCATTAAACAAATTTAAGGCGTTTTCAGCCTACTTTTTGACCATTAAGCCCTATTTTTAAATTTTTTTAATATTATTATGAACAACAAATTTGTAGGCGATGAAGGAGATTTCAGCAAGTTCTACCTGCTGAAACACATTGTACCTGACAGTTTAACGCTGGGGGTAAATTGGTATTTGACACCACCCGAAGGAGAAAAAGAGTGGAAAGAGTGGAAAGAGTGCAAAGAGTGCAAAGATGCAGACTCTATGCTGCTGTGTGAACAATTGCATAATGTTGACAAAAATGTCCGTGCGTTGGAAACCGCAGGTATTTTGCCGTCAAAAACCATATTCTTTAGCCAAGAATTAAAGCAATCGGGCAGTGAGCGAATAAAGTGGTTTGAAGAGAGCCAAAAGACATTGGCAGCAGCCAACGTAATTTTCTGTGACCCCGACACAGGAATAGAACCGTCAAGAGCAGGTTCAGTAAAACACATCTCTTTTTGCGAGATAGAGAAGTATCTTGCCAATGGTAAAAGCGTGATTATTTATCAGCATTTTGACCGACAAGCAGACCCTGTAAAGAGAAAACTCGACGAACTGCGTACTGCGTTTCCAAAGTTTCAAGACATCGAAGTTTTTCAATACAAAACATACTATTACTACATCATTATACAGGAACAACACAGTAAAATTAGTACTGCCATAGCCAAATTTCGTAAGATTCCAAATAACATATTTAACAACCCTTTAACATCTTAACGTTATGAAAAAACTATCTATTTTAGTAGCAGCACTGCTGCTTGTGTGCAATGCGTTTGCGCAAACGTGGAATTGTGGTCGCCCTGCAAGTGTTGGAGCTACACCAACAAATGCTGTAACTGCTACACTTACCACCGACGGAACCCTCACCATTAGCGGTACAGGGGCTATGAACGACTATGACAACACAAGTTGCGGCACAAATTGTGCTCGCACCACTGCTGCGTGGTGGGATGCGCTGATAACCTCTGTGGTAATAGAGCAGGGCGTTACCTCTATCGGCAACAATGCTTTTCAAGGTTGCATCTATCTAACGAGCGTAAGCATACCTAACTCCGTTATCAGTATCGGCTACAACGTTTTTGACAGAACAACGTGGTATAATAATCGAGCCGACGGCTTAGTTTATATAGGGAATTGGCTGTACAAGTATAAGGGAACAATGCCAGCAAGTACAACCATTGATGTGCAGGCAGGAACTTTGGGTATTGCTGGCGCTGCTTTTAGTTATTGCCACGGGCTAACGAGCATAAGCATACCCAACTCCGTTATATCTATCGGCGCCTCCGCTTTTCAAGGTTGCACCGGGCTAACGAGCATAAGCATACCCGACGGCGTTACATCTATCAAAGAGGGTACTTTTTACGGTTGCACCGGGCTAACGAGCATAAGCATACCCGACGGCGTTACATCTATCAACGAGAGTACTTTTTCCTATTGCAGTGGGCTAACGAGCATAAGCATACCCAACTCCGTTATATCTATCGACGACATCGCTTTTAGTTATTGCAGTGGGCTAACTGCCATCACCGTAGATGATGCCAATACAACATATAGTTCGGTAGATGGAGTGCTATTTAATAAAGCCCAAACTACCCTCATTAAGTATCCCGCAGGCAAACAGGCTGCCGCATATACCATTCCCAACTCCGTTACATCTATCGGCGAGAGGGCTTTTTCCGGTTGCATTGGGCTAACGAGCGTAACCATCCCCAACTCCGTTACATCTATCGGCTATATGGCTTTTTCCGGTTGCACAGGCATAAAGAGATTTACCATTGCAGACGGCACAACTGCGTTGCCATTTGGGTCGTTAGCTTTGTATGACGTTGCGCCCGATACCCTATACTTGGGGCGTACCATTAGCGGCATAAGCAGTAGTAATAGGTTCGGTACGGCATTAAAGCAGGTAACCATTGGCAATAGCGTTACGAGTATCCCGCAGTCTGCTTTTTATAATTGCACAAACTTAACCTCGGTAAGCATTCCCAACTCCGTTACCACTATTAATGGCTCCGCTTTTCAAGGTTGCACGGGCATAAAGAAATTTACCATTGCAGACGGCACAGGTACGCTGTCATTTTTGGGGCTTTTGCACGTTGCGCCCGATACCTTATACTTGGGGCGTAACCTTAGCGGCATAAGCATTAACGATCACTTTGGCGCACTACTCAAGCAGGTAACCATTGGCAATAGCGTTACCACTATCGCTGACTACACTTTTTCCGGTTGCGCAGGCATAAAGAAATTTACCATTGTAGACGGCACGAATACACTGTCATTTGGGGCATACTCTTTGCATAACGTTGCGCTCGATACCTTATACTTGGGGCGTACTACTAGCAGCACAATCGGTGAGAATATCTTCGGTACGGCATTAAAGCAGGTAACCATTGGCAATAGCGTTACGAGGATCCCGCAGTATGCTTTTCAATCTTGTACAAACTTAACCTCGGTAACCATTCCCAACTCTGTTACATCTATCGACGATCGTGCTTTTTATGGTTGCAGTGGCATAAAGAAATTTACCATTGCAGACGGCACAAGTTCGCTGTTCTTTAGGTCGTCCTCTTTGTACAATGTTGCGCTCGATACCCTATACTTGGGGCGTACTATTAGCGGCGGCATAACCAATGGTAATAACTTTGGCGCAGTACTCAAGCAGGTAACCATTAGCAATAGCGTTACGAGTATTCCGCAGTATGCTTTTCGTAATTGCACGGCATTAACCTCGGTAACTATACCCAACTCCGTTATATCTATCGGCGCAGTCGCTTTTTCCGGTTGCATAGGTTTAACAGGTACACTGACACTACCCACAGGCTTGACTTCAATAGGCGGCAGTGCTTTTTCCGGTTGCACAGGCCTCACAGGTACACTTACACTACCTGCCGGTTTGACTTCGATAGGCAACAGTGCGTTTAACGGTTGTACAGGCTTCACAGGTACACTTACACTACCTGCAGGCTTGACTTCGATAGGCAATAGTGCGTTTAACGGTTGTACCGGCTTTTCGTCTATTATCAACCTCAATCCTACGCCGGTGAGCATTGGTGCTGATGTTTTTAGCGTAAATAAAAATACCTGTCCGCTCACTGTGCCTATAGGTTCCTGCAATGCGTATGAGCAAGCCCCCGTGTGGCAAGAGTTCCTTGTTGTTGGTTGCCAAAACAGAGTGTATTTTGTAAATGAGGGAGTAAAGATTGACTCTGCAGACGTGAGTAACGGCAGTACAGTTGCCCAGCACGCAGACCCTGATGCCCGCACGGGCTACATCTTTGACGGCTGGTACAACGGCGCAAGTGAATACAACTTTAGCACAGCCGTAACCACCAACCTAACGCTTACGGCGCATTGGACAGCAATAATAAATGCTGCAACACCCGCTATCACTACCCAGCCGCAAGGCAGAACGGTGAACGTAGGCGGCAGTGTGACTTTGTTGGTAACGGCAAGCAGAAGCGACGACGGCACATTGTCTTTCCAATGGTACAGCAACACGATTAACAATAACACTGGCGGTACAGCGGTAGGCACAGATAATAGTAATTATTATTATCCATCTACCACAGATGTGGGAACACTATATTATTACGTTGTAGTAACCAACACCAACAACAGTGTGAATGGTACAACGACGGCAACCGACACAAGCAGTGTGGCGGCAGTAACGGTAAACGCTTTGGTAAATGCAGCAACACCCACCATCACTACTCAGCCGCAAGGCAGCACGGTGGACGTAGGCGGCAGTGTGTTATTGTCAGTAACCGCAACCGTAACCGACGATGGCACATTGTCTTACGAGTGGTATAGAAATACTACCAACAGCAACACAGGCGGCACAACGGAAGGTTACAGCAGCAGTTACTCGGCACCCACCTACACTGACGGAACGTTCTACTATTACGTTGTAGTAACCAACACCAACAACGGTGTGAATGGTGTAAAGAGGGCAACCGAAACAAGCAGTGTGGTGGCAGTAACGGTAAACGCGATTGTAAATGCAGCAACACCCTATATCATCACTCATCCGCAATACAACACAGTGGACGTAGGCAGCAGTGTGTCCTTGTCAGTAACGGCAGATGTTACAGACGATGGTACATTATCTTACGAGTGGTATAAAAATACCGCTTACAGCAATACTGGCGGCACATTGGTAGGCGAAAATAGTAGTAGTTATTCTCCATCTACCACAGATGTGGGAACACTGTATTATTACGTTGTGGTAACAAATACAAACAACAGCGTGAATGGTACACAGACGGCAACCAGCACAAGTTGGGTGGCGAGTTTAACGGTAAACGCTTTGGTAAATGCCGAAACGCCTTCTATCATCTTTCAGCCGCAAGACAGGACGGTGGACATAGGCAACTGGACGTACTTGTCAGCAAACGCAAATGTAAGCGATGGCGGCACATTGTCGTATCAATGGTACAGCAACACCACCAACAGCAACACAGGCGGCACAGAGGTAGGTACAGATAGTTATTATTATCCATCTACCACAGATGTGGGAACGTTCTATTATTACGTTGTGGTAACCAACACCAACAACAGCGTGAATGGAACAAAGACGGCAACCGTTACAAGCGATGCGGCTACAGTAACGGTAGTCCCATTGAACAGTAATGCCAATTTGAGTTCTCTTTCGGTGTCGGGATATACGATTTCACCCGCGTTTGATGCGAATACTACAAATTACACACTTACCGTACCAAATAATGAATACAACATAGACATAAATGCCGAGCCAGAGTACTACTACGACGGTTATCAAAGTTACTACGGTTATCGAGGTGTAAGCGGAACAGGCAATAAATTCTTATACGTCGTAGGCAGCAACACCTTTAACATAGTGGTAACGGCAGCGGATAGCACTACCAAAACCTATACCCTCGTAGTAACTCGCGAAGGCAGTAGCAATGCAAATTTAAGCACACTTTCGGTGTTGGAATATACGATTTCACCCGCGTTTGATGCAAATACTACAAATTACACGGTTACCGTGACAAATCAAACCGGCATATACATAAATGCCGAGTCTGAGGACTACAATGCACAAGTAAGCGGAACAGGCTGGAGGGAAGACTTAAACATAGGCAGCAACACCTTGAACATAGTGGTAACGGCACAGAATGGCACTACCAAAACCTATACCCTCGTAGTAACTCGCGAGGCAGGCAATGCAAATTTAAGAACACTTTCTGTGTTGGGAGGAGGATATTATGAATATGAGTACGACATTTCACCCGCGTTTGATGCGAATACAACAAATTACACGCTCACCGTACCAAATAATGAAACCTACATACGCATAGGTGCCGAGCCTGAGGACTACAATTATTATACACAAGTAAATGGAACAGGTTATAAATCCTTAAACGTAGGCAGCAACACCTTTGATATAGTGGTAACGGCACGGGATGGCACTACCAAAACCTATATCCTCGTGGTAACTCGCGAGGTAAGCAGTAACAATGCAAATTTAAAAACACTTTCGGTGTTGGGATATACGATTTCACCCGCGTTTGATGCGAATACTACTGCCTACACGCTCACCGTGCCAAATAATATGAGTATCATTATCATTAGTGCCGTCCAAGCAGACAGCAAGGCGCGGAGCGTAATGGGCACGGGTGTCCAGAGTTTGAGTGTTGGCATCAACACATTCAGGGTTGTGGTAATCGCCGAAGACAATAGCACCAAGAAGACCTACACCATCATCGTAACCCGCTCGGCTGCCAATAACAATGGCGGCAACCCGGATAATCCAGCCACCGCCGTAGAAACCCAAGACGTCGCCGCCTTGCAAATCTACCCCAACCCAACTACTAATGGAGAGTTGAGAATTGAGAGTGGAGAATTAAATGCGGTGGACAAGGTGGAGATTTACAATGTGAATGGTGCGTTGGTAGGGGCGTATCGCATACGCCCTGATGGTGAAATGCGGGTGTCGCAAGAGGGCGTATTCAATACGCCCCTACAAGGCAACACCATTAGCATTGCGCACCTTCCCGCAGGCATTTACCTTGTGAAGGTGGGCAATAAGGTGGCAAAGGTGGTGAAACAATAACCACTCCCTAACCCCAAAAGGGAGAATAATACCAGCGACCAATGAGCGGAGTGGCTTATTGGTCGCTGGTTGTTGGTAGTTGGTCGCTGAAAAAGTAGTGATTATTGCCCCCAATTTCATTAAAAAAATATTAATTATTGCACCCAATAATAAATAAAGTTGTATCTTTGGCACAATGAAAGTAACGACACTCAACATAATTTTACTTTTTCTCTTCGGGCAACTTTGTTACGGACAGAAAACTAATGAACAAACGAAAATGGAACAATTAGATAGGTATAAAAAAGGGTGGGAAAAACTCAGAGAAATTGACGGAGAAGCAGGCGAAAAAGTCATCAACGGACTAAAAGATATTTCGCCGGATTTAGGGAAATTTATCATTGAATATTCGTTTGGCGACATTTACACACGGGACGGAATTGACCTGAAATCCAAAGAAATTGCCGTTGTTGCTGCCTTGACCGCAATGGGAACTGCACAACCACAACTTAAAGTGCATATCAACGGAGCGTTGAACACAGGAAGCAGTATGAGCGAAGTGAAAGAAGTGATTTTGCAAATGGCTGTTTATTCAGGGTTTCCAAGTTGTATCAACGGAATGAACGCATTGAAAGAAGTGCTAAAAGAAAGGCAAGAACACGGAATTAAAGACAGCATTGGCACAACTGCAACCGGCACAACTCAAACCGACAGACTAAAATTAGGCGAACAGGAATTATCAAAGTTGGACAGTTTGCAAGCGGAAAGACTGAGGAACGCTTACAATGATTTTTCGCCCGAATTAGTGAAACTGACACTTGAATTTGGTTACGCTGACATTTTTTCGAGGGACAACCTTGATGTAAAACACCGACAAATAGCAACCATTGCGGCTTTGACGGCTTTGGGCAATGCACAACCGCAACTCAAATTTCATATCAACGCAGGACTGAACATTGGTTTGACAGTTGAAAACATAAGAGAAATTATGTTGCTGATGACTGTTTACGCAGGTTTTCCGTCAGCCATTAACGGGACTAATATCTTGAAAGAAGTGGTAAACGAACGGACAAAAAAATAACAACAAAACGCTAACAAGCAGTTTGGCGTTATGGCGGCTTTACCAAGTACCAATTTTTATGATTGGTGCTTGTTTTTTTATTGGTAACTGAATTTTTCTTTAAAATTTTTGAAAAGTTGGGCATATTGCACAATTTTTACTACTTTTGTCAAAACTATTATCCTTGAACGTGCTATGATATACGAATGGGACGAAAACAAACGAGCATCTAATTTAATCAAACACAAACTTGACTTTGTTGATGCTATGGCTGTCTTTGACGACCCTAACAGAATTGAAAAAATTGATACCCGAGAGAATTACGGCGAGATAAGAATCCGCACCATTGGAATGATCAAAGACGAACTTGTTGTAACCGTTATTTATACAGGGCGAAACAACAGAACAAGAATTATATCTGCTCGACGAGCAAAACAAAAAGAAAGGAGAGAATACTATGGCTATCGTTAGTTTTACCAAAGAAGCAATAAAAGAGATGCCTTCTTATACGGACTGGAAAGCACTCAAAAATATGAAAGATGAGGATATTGACTGCTCTGATATTTCCGAGTGGACAGACGAGGACTTTGCCCTATCTACCCGTCCGGGACAATGTGTAACTGATAAAGTTTTTGCAAAAAAAGAAGTTGCCAGCATAGTACCTGTTACCTTTTATTTTGAGCCTTCTACCATTGCCACATTTCGCAAAACAGGCAAGGATTGGCAAACTCGCCTCAATAACCGTGTTGAAACATGGCTCAAACAAACAGCCTCGCTTGCCTAATATCGCCGCCATTCACAAAAACTCACAGATGACAAAAAATTGTCCATTGACTTTGCCGAGCATCAGTTCAAGCAAGATATGGAAAAGGCAAAAGCAGATTATAGGGAGATTTTTTTTGAAAAAAACATTAACTTTGCAAATGTGGGCAATTTGGATAATAATCATTTTTTGAAATTTTTGAATAGAAACTATATGCAACAAAATATCTATGGCATCATAATGGCAGGTGGCATTGGCAGCCGTTTTTGGCCCCTTAGCCGCGAGGCAAAACCCAAGCAGTTTTTGGATATTTTGGGCACGGGACACACCTTTTTGCAGCAGACTTTTGACCGCCTTGTACAATTGATTCCTGCCCAAAACATTCTTGTGGTTACAGGCGAGAGGTATCGGCAATTGGTGCAAGAGCAATTGCCGCAAATCAATGCCGACAATATTTTGTGCGAGCCTTTGCGCCGCAACACCGCCCCTTGCATTGCCTACGCTACCTACAAATTGTTGCAAAAAGACCCCCAGGCTACGGTGGTGGTGGCACCAAGCGACCATTGCATTACCAACGATGCGGATTTTATTGAAACGCTCAAAACCGCTGTGCGTTTTACCCAAGAAAACGACAGCCTTGTTACCATTGGCATCCAACCTTCGCGCCCCGAAACGGGCTATGGATACATACAAGTGAATGAAAACGCCGTGGGCAGCAAAGAGCAGGGGCTGTGCAAAGTGAAAACTTTTACCGAAAAACCCAATGCCGAAATGGCAAAAGTGTTTGTAGAAAGCGGCGAATTTTATTGGAATGCGGGCATTTTTGTGTGGACACTCAAAAGCATCCAACACGCCTTAGAAACGTATTTGCCGGAGGTAGCCAATTTGTTCAAGGCGGGCGGCAGTAGGTACAACAGCCCCCAAGAGGGCAAATTTATTGAGGCGGTGTATGCCGAGTGCAAGTCGGTATCGGTGGATTATGGCGTGATGGAAAAAGCCGACAATGTATATGTGGTGTGCTCGTCGTTTGGCTGGTCGGATGTGGGGACGTGGACTTCGCTCTACTTGCAGTTGCCTGCCGATGCCAACAAAAATGCAGTGGGCAATTCGCGTGTAATTTTGCAAAACACGAGCAATTGTATGGTCAAAACACCGCCCAACAAATTGACAATTTTGCACAATATGAATGGCTACTTGGTAGTGGACACCCCCGATGTACTATTGGTGTGCAAGCGCGGCGACGACGACGAAATCAAACAAATTGTGAGCAACGTAATGCTCGAAAAAGGCAGTAGTGATATGGTGTAAGCAATGAACAATGGACAATGAACAATGAACAATGAATAATTGAGAATTGAGAGTTGAGAATTGAGAATGAAAATCTTAAATCTTAAACTTGAAACTTGAAACCTGAAACTCTTAATATAATGGCAAAGAAAAAACATTTTTGGCGGCGATTTTTGGTGCTGAGTCTTTTTGCGGTGGCTGTTGGCGCGGGTGCTTATTTTTTCTTGTTGGCACCGAGTGCGGCAGAAAAAAAAGACCTCACGCAGCCCATTGTGGTCAAACGAGAGGTCAAAGCCTTGCCCATCAATGTGTTGGTCATCAAGTCTAAGCCCATCATTGAGCCTATCATCAGCGCAGGCACGCTCAATGCCGACGAGACCGTGAACCTCTCCTTTGAAAGTTCGGGGCGCATTACCGAACTCAATATCAACGAGGGACAAAAGGTGAAAAAAGGCACGCTCATTGCCAAAATTAACGATAACGAATTGCAA
>BNTQ01000103.1 GCA_025996715.1 Bacteroidia bacterium
CCTATTTCTTTGCGAAGGTGCGCCATTGCCATTCCCATTGTTAGCACCGACGGGGCGTGGGGCAGAGTTGTCGGCTCTTTCGGGTCTGTGATGGCGTGATTTTTTGCGATGATTATTTTTTTGCCTATCAAAGCGCGTAATGCTGTCTTCGCCCACAGCACTGCGATAGTCGGGTTCCTTGTGCGTTGCCTTGGCGGCGGGCATGGCTATATTGGCTTTGCTGCCAAAATCGGTAGCCTTTTTGCCTTCTTTGTTGAGCGTAAGAATTTCAATCACTCTGTCCACCGAAATGGGCACTAAATTTTCCATCGATTCTTTGTCAAAATTGTACCACATCAGCCGTTTAAAAATGTCGGTTTTGTGATGATAGGCGGTGCCGTCTTGCATTTCGAGCGAGGCATAATGTTGCGGAAAATCTTTGCGGGCATCGGTGTAGGTGCTCAGTTCGTAGTTGAGGCAGCATTTGAGTTTGCCGCACTGCCCTGCCAATCGTTGCAGGTTGGTGGACAGGTCTTGGTCGCGTGCGGCATTGGTCGAAACCGATGCAAAATGAGGCAGATACAGCGAACAACAAAGTTCGCGCCCGCAAATAGCAATGCCGCCAATGCGCCCTGCTTCTTGTCGGGCGCCAATTTGCCGCATTTCTATGCGCAACTTAAATTCTTCTGCCATTATTTTTATCAACTCCCTAAAATCCACTCTGTCGTCGGCAACGTAGTAAAAAATGGCTTTGGTTTTGTCGCCATATATCTCCACATCGCCAATTTTCATATTCAGGTGCAAATCCTCCACCATTCGGCGGGTTTGTACCATCAACGATTGCTCGCGTTCCACTGCCTCGTTCCACTTTTCAACATCGGCGGGCTTTGCCTTGCGATATACTTTTTTGTAATCGTAAGTGGCGGGGTCTAAATGGTTGCGTTGCATTTGCAAATAGACCAAATCGCCGGTGAGCGAAACCATCCCAATATCGTGCCCCGACGTGGATTCCACAGCCACCACATCCCCTTTTTTGAGCACAATGTCGTTGGTTTTGAAGTAGGCTTTGCGGGTGTTTTTGAAACGAATTTCGACAACATCAGAGGGCAGCGCAGCATTGTGCTTGCCGCAAAAACAGTCGGTCATAGCCAATTTTTGACACGACACGCATTCGCTCCAAACCGTTTCTCCTGCTGTGTTTTTGTCAATACAACAACCACGTGTATAACGTAAAGTATCTGTCATTGGATGTCTTTTTTTGAGACACAAAGGTAACATTTATTTATTTACTTGCAATCACAATCGCAAATTTTGTGTAAATTTGCATTTTTTATGGTTCGTAAATTTGCAAATTTGAACAAAATTGTCATAGTGTGCTTGTTGCTCGCGGGAGGTATTGCGTGTACCCCCGCAGTATCCGTAAAACCACGCGGGTACTACCGTATAGACCTTCCTGCCGAAAAAAATTACACTCCATTTGCACCACAAAAATATCCCTATTCGTTTGAAATAGACGCTGCGGCACAAGTTGTGCCCGACAGCAGCCCAGACGCAGAGCCGTTTTGGGTGGATGTAGTGTATCCGCAGTACAATGCCAAAATTCACATCAGTTACAAAAATTTGCAACACAACAGCCTTGCGCGCTTGGTAGAGGACGTGCATTATATGGTTTACAAGCACACCGTCAAAGCCGATGAAATCACAGAGCAGGCTTTTGAAAATGAAGCACGTTCTACTTTGGGTTTTTTGTACGACATTGGCGGCGATGCTGCCTCCAACCTGCAATTTTACTTGACCGACGAGCGTCGCCATTTTTTGCGCGGTGCCTTATATTTTGACGTGCACCCCAACAGAGACTCGCTCCAACCTGTGATTTTGTATATCACCCAAGATATACAGCACCTTATGGAAACCCTGCAATGGCAATAACAGCAAGCAATGTAGAAAAAATATGAATACTTTGCTGCATAAAAATTTTGACAACGGATGCTCATTGGCGATTGGCAAATGCGAACATAATTCGTTGATTTACAATGAATTGCAAGAAGTTGAGCAGCAAGAATTAGCCTTGCTGACTGCACCGCATCGCCGCGCCCAAAGAACCGCTACGCTCCACCTTTTGCACCGCGTGCTGCATATCCCACAAGCGCTCTATCACACGCCCACAGGGCAGCCTATGTTGCAGGGCAATCCTTGTTGCATTAGCATTGCGCACACGCGAGAGTTGGTGGCGGTGGTGGCGCATCCCACGCAGCGAGTGGGCATAGATATGGAGAACAAAAGCAGAAATTTTGAACGAGTAGCACCGCGATTTTTGTCAAGCGCAGAGCGGGTTTACCTCACTACCAATGGGCAATATGGTCTCGCGTGGTGCGCCAAAGAGGCTGCCTACAAAATGCTGCCTTTTGCGGCTGCCGATTTTGCAAAACAAATGCGAGTGCTTGATTTTGAAGCACTCGCAAATAGTCAATTGTATGTTGAAGCATTCAACAACGAGGTTACGCACAGGATTGCACTGCAAACCATGAGCGTGAACAATCATTGGGTGGTGTGGGGCGTCGGCTCTACAGCAAACTAAACGCCACCGTAAGCCCTGCCATCACAATAGCCACCATACTCATCAATTTGATAAGAATGTTGAGCGAAGGTCCGGAGGTATCTTTGAAGGGGTCGCCCACGGTATCGCCCACCACGGTTGCTTTGTGGTTTTCGCTGCCTTTGCCGCCGAGGTTGCCTTCTTCGATATATTTTTTTGCGTTATCCCAAGCCCCGCCTGCGTTTGCCATAAACACTGCCAACACAAAACCGGTGGCACATCCGCCAATGAGCAAGCCCATAACGCCCGCCACGCCAAACAGCAAGCCCATTGCAATGGGAATAACAATAGCCAAAAGTGATGGAAACAACATTTCGCGTTGAGCACCTTTGGTAGAAATAGCAACGCATCGAGCATAGTCGGGGGTGGCTTCGCCGGTGAGAATGCCTTTGATTTCGCGGAACTGACGGCGAACTTCTTCCACCATTTTTTGTGCGGCACGTCCCACCGCGTTCATTGTTAGTCCGCAAAATAAGAAAGCGGTCATGGCGCCAACAAACGCACCCACCAACACTTTGGGGTTCATCAAATCAATTTGATAATAAGCCATCAGGTCGTGAATGCGGGCATCGGCAATGGTAACGCCGTTGGGCAATACGATTGCTTGCCCTTTGTCCACAAGATGTTGCAAACCAATTTTTATTTCCTCAATATACGAAGCCAAAAGTGCCAGCGCCGTGAGTGCCGCCGAGCCAATGGCAAAGCCCTTTCCGGTGGCTGCGGTGGTGTTGCCCAGCGCATCCAAAGCATCGGTGCGTTTGCGCACTTCGGGGTCGAGACCGCTCATTTCGGCATTGCCGCCGGCGTTGTCGGCAATGGGACCGTAGGCATCTGTTGCCAATGTTATGCCCAAAGTCGAAAGCATACCCACCGCCGCAATGCCAATGCCATACAAGCCCAGACTGAGGTTCTCTGCCGACATCATATTTTGCACATCAAAATTGATAGCGCAAAGATAAGCCATAATAATTGCCGCACCAATGGTGAGCACAGGAATTGCCGTCGAAATCATTCCTGTGCCAATGCCCGAAATAATCACGGTGGCAGGTCCTGTGTTGGAACTCTCGGCAATTTTTTGTGTGGGGCGGTACGATTGCGAAGTGTAGTATTCGGTTGAACGGCCAATAATCACGCCTGCCAACAGTCCGCTAATGACCGAAAACGAAAGCCCTACCCAATTCTCAATGCCCAATGCGTAGAGGATGCCAAAGGTGGCCGCAGCAATCAAAACAGAACTTGCATTGGTGCCTCTGCCCAGCGCAGCAAGCAGTTGCTTCATCCCCGCGCCCTCTTTGGTGTGCACCAAAAATATGCCAATGATGGACAGCACAATGCCCACCGCTGCAATGAGCATAGGAGCAAACACGGCACGCAATTGCATATCGGGGAACAAATAAAACGCCGATGCGCCCAGCGCAGCCGTAGCAAGGATGGAGCCGCAGTAACTCTCGTAGAGGTCGGCACCCATGCCGGCAACGTCGCCCACGTTGTCGCCCACGTTGTCGGCGATGGTGGCGGGGTTGCGGGGGTCATCTTCGGGGATGCCTGCTTCCACTTTGCCCACGAGGTCGGCACCCACGTCGGCGGCTTTGGTGTAGATGCCGCCGCCCACACGCGCAAACAATGCCTGCGTGGATGCGCCCATTCCAAAAGTCAGCATAGTGGTGGTAATGACCACCAATTTTTGTGTATCGGTGGCGCTTACAAAATGGTCAAGTATAATGTACCACAGTGATATATCCAACAAGCCCAAACCTACTACCACCAAGCCCATCACAGCACCCGACCGAAAAGCCACCTGCAAGCCGCGATTGAGCGAACTTTGCGCAGCATTTGTAGTGCGGGCAGAGGCAAAAGTGGCGGTTCGCATGCCAATAAAACCTGCCAATGCCGAAAACACACCTCCTGTGAGGAATGCAAACGGCACCCAAGGATTTTGCACGTGAAAACCATAAGCCAGCACCGCAAAAAATGCCGCCAGCACAACAAACACGATAGCCACTACCTTGTATTGTTGTTTCAAATAAGCCATTGCACCCTCGCGCACGTGGCGGGCAATGGTTTGCATTGTAATTGTACCCTCGCTTTCCTTCATCATTTTACGGAAGAAGTAAAACGCAAAACCCAATGCCAACAAAGCGGCAGCGGGAACGAACCAAAAGAGAGTTGCTGTTGCCATAAAATCTGATAATTAAATTTTTACAAAATAATTTTAAAAAAATCCAGCAAAGATACACATTTTTTTGATAGTATCAAAATTCACAAAATTTGGGTTAATTCTTTTTTTGAGAATGGAAAATGTAGGATGGAAAATTAAACGCGCAACCCGAAGGGTTGAATGTGCATAACCGTAGGCAAGCGAAGCGTAGCCTACATCTTCCGCAGGTTTACGACCTACGGTTACGAAAATAAAGCCTTTATAGGCTAACAAGGGAATTTTTTTTATCGGACAATAGTGATTTCAATTACTAACTATTTACTAACTTTGCATTTGCCGAATGCCGTGTTTTCAGTTGACACTATGAACAAACTATTTATTTTATTGGCAGCCTTGCTGTTGGCTTGCACCACCTTTGCGCAAAGGTGGCATTGCGGCTCGCCCAATGCCCAAGATGTAACCGCCACCTTGGATGGCGCCACCTTTACCATTAGCGGCGCGGGAGCAATGGTCAATTATGACGGTAGTAGTGCGCCTTGGTCTGATTCCGTTGCTGCCATTGAAAAAGTAGTCATTAGCGAGGGGGTTACCAACATTGGAAATTGGTCTTTTTTTTCTTGCCACAATCTGACTTCTGTTGCTATTCCCGGTAGCGTTACAAGCATTGGCGATATGGCTTTTTACGATTGCATCGCTCTTGCCTCTTTTGAGGTGTCGGCAAACAATACGGTTTATGATTCAAAAGACGGCGTTTTGGTGGACAAAACCAAAACCACACGAAAAGCCCGCTGGAAGGCTTCTTTGAACTATGTGCGCACCTGTTTTGTGATGTTGTGCAAAAGGATAGCAGGCTTGTAGTTGCCAATTTTTTGTGTATTTACAATCGCGCCAAAATTTGTTCCAACGATTGCGGGTCGGTAATGAGCACCTGCCTTGGTTTGCTGCCGTCTTGCGCACCCACGATGCCGGCTGCTTCCAATTGATCCATAATTTTGCCTGCACGGTTGTAGCCTAATTCCATTTTGCGTTGTATGAGAGAGGTGGAGCCTGATTGCGCTTCCACAATGAGGCGGGCGGCTTGCTCAAACAAGGCATCGCGCTTGCTCAAATCTACATCGGCAAGACGTCCATCGTCGCTGGGCGGCGTGTATTCGGGCAATTCGTGCGCCGACACATAGCCCTGCTGTTTGCCAATAAATGCTGTAATGCGCTCCACTTCGGGCGTGTCCACAAAGGCGCACTGCACGCGCACCATATCGCTGCCGGTGCTCACCAGCATATCGCCTTTGCCCACGAGTTGCTGCGCCCCCGAGCAGTCGAGAATGGTGCGGGAATCATTCATTGAGGTTACGCGAAATGCAATGCGAGCGGGGAAATTTGCTTTGATTGTTCCTGTGATGATATTGACCGTGGGGCGTTGCGTGGCAATGATAAGATGAATGCCGATAGCCCGCGCCAATTGTGCCAAGCGCGAAATGGGAGTTTCTATTTCTTTGCCTGCGGTCATAATGAGGTCGGCAAATTCGTCTATCACCAACACAATGTAAGGCAAATAGCGATGTCCATTGTTGGGATTGAGTTTGCGGTCGATGAACTTTTGGTTGTACTCTTTGATGTTGCGCACTGCTGCTACTTTTAGCAAATCGTAGCGGGCATCCATTTCGATGCACAACGAATTGATGGTGTAAATCACCTTTTGATTATCAGTGATTATCGCCTCGTGGGTGTCGGGAAGTTTTGCCAAAAAATGCTTTTCGATTTTGGTATATAAAGGCAGTTCTACTTTTTTGGGGTCAACCAGCACTAATTTGAGTTGCGAAGGGTGCATTTTGTACAACAGCGAAACCAATACAGCATTCAATCCTACGGATTTACCTTGCCCTGTTGCACCGGCAATGAGCAAGTGCGGCATTTTGGCAAGGTCTATCACAAAAGCCTTGTTGGTAATGGTTTTGCCCAAGGCAATGGGCAGGTCGTATTGCGTGTCCTGAAATTCCTGCGATTTAATAATGGATTGCATGGGCACAATTTCGGGGTTCAGGTTGGGCACTTCAATGCCAATGGTGCCCTTGCCCGGCATCGGTGCAATGATGCGGATGCCCAATGCCGACAAACTCAATGCAATATCGTCCTCCAAACCTCTGATTTTGCTAATGCGGATGCCGTCGGCAGGCACAATTTCGTAGAGCGTGATGGTGGGTCCAATGGTTGCCTTGATTTGTTTGATGGATATGCCAAAGTGCCCCAGCACAGTAACGATGCGGTTTTTGTTGCTTTCCAACTCTTCGTTAGTTACCGAGCGCGCGCCTTTTTGATAATCGTTGAGCAAGTCGGGGTTTGGATATTCGTAAAATTCAAGGTCTTTTTTGGGGTCGTAGGGCAGTTGCGAAACAAGCACTTCGTCTGCTTCAAGCACATCGCCAATACCTACCACAGTCATTGGTAAGCCGGTGTTGGGGTCAATCACTACCTCCGGCAGTGGTGGGGTTTCGGTTTTATTCGGCTCTTTGGGTTCAGCGATAAGTGTTGGTATGTCGTCATTTTCTTCCACTTCAAGAATAATGTCTTCGGGTGCCACCTCGTCATTTTTTTTTGTAAAAAACGGACGAGCAATAATAGTGTCATCCTCAGTTTTTGCAATGAATGGCAAATCAGTTTCCTGTTTTTTATTGAACAATTTTTGCCACAACAAAACTACCATTTTGTGTGTCCATTTTGGAAAAAGATAATATACCCAAAGTGCGTAAGCCAAGAGCAGCACAATGATGCTGCCAGCCGTGCCCAGCGTGGTAACCATTGCATTGTAGCCAATGGCATAGCCCCAGCCGCCGCCCAATCCACCGCCCAAGTAGGCACTTTCGCCACCCCATGCGCCACAAGTGAGCGATAGCAGCAACATCCCGCAAGCCATACCCACCAATGGTTTTAGAATAGGGATGCGTTTTTTTGCCAAAAAATAAATGGCTATCCATAGCAACATTATAGGAAGGCACACCGCTGCTATACCAAAGCCTCTGCTGACCAATAGGTTGGCTATGCGATTGCCTGCTTGCCCTGTCCAATTGTGGGTTTTGTCTGCCCACGAGTGGTGCTGCAAAAAGTTTTGGTCAATGTCCCAATAGGTAAAAAACGATAGTATTGCCAACAGCACATACACTGCCAGCACCGCCGCCAGCACCCACAGCACTTGCTGTGTTCTGCGCCGCGACAATGACGGTGTTTCCGGTTTATTTTTTTTCTTTTTGGGCATATTTTTGTAATGCTTATATGCAGTTTTGTAACTTTCGCATTTGACGCGCCAAATCTTTGGCTTGCCCATTGGTAACGGTATCGAGCAATCGCCAAAATTTTTCGCCGTGGTTTTTGTGCACCGTGTGGCACAATTCGTGCAAAATTACATAATTTATCAGTTCGTCCGTCAAATTCATCAAGTAAATGCTAAGGTTGAGGCGGTTGTTGGGCGAGCAACTGCCCCAGCGGCTATGCATATTTTTGAACGAAACGCCGGCGTAAACAAAATGGTACTGTTGCGCCAATTCCTCTATCCGTGCAGGAAGCAGCAGTTTGGCTTGTTGCCGCAAATGCGTTATCTCTTCGGCTGTGTATTCTTTTTGAGGAGAATGTTTGGCATTCTGCGAGGTTTGCTGGGCTTGCACCCACGCGATGTGCTCGCAAACAAATTTATCGGCATCGGCGTATGAAACATAGTAGGGCAAGGTAACCAGCACCTCTTTGTGTGGACGCACCACCACGCGGATACTGCGATTGCGCCTCGTTTTGCGAAAAACAATTTTGCCCACTTCACTGTGCACCAACACACGATGCCCATCCTCTTTTTTTTCTGCCAAAAAATTGCTTGGATGAAAAAGGTCGTTCAATAGTGGGTTTCGCATACCTCAACAGCCATTACTTCAAAATCCACGCTTTGCCGTACTTTGCCGGAAATGAATCCATTTGCAATTTGAGATACTCCGGCGAGGTTGCGCTGGCAATGCACACTACACACTTTCCATCGGCAACAATAATAATTTCCGGTTTGTAGTTCATTTTGTACAGCAATTGGCACAACTCTATTGCCTCGCCCATTTGCAAACGAGGCGACACGGCAGCATAATACAATCCTGCTTGCTGTGAGTTAAGTTTGGGCGTAAACAATTTTGCGGGTGCCGCAACGGCAGATACAGAATGCTTGTCAATTTCGTCATAATAAGGGTCATTGTCAAAAGAGGGCTTAAACCATAAAAAGGCAGCCACTCCCAGCACGAGCACAAGCAATACAACCAATGCAATAGAGGTGTAAGACCTGCGTTTATTGAAGGGTTTATACACTCCGGGATAAAAATCTTTTTTGGGTAAAGCATTCTTTTTTTCGTTGCTATCCCCTGTGGATACAGGGAATATATGAGACGGAAAGTTGCTCTTGTTGGGTTCACTGCTCGCTTTTATCCGCTCCAACG
Organism: Bacteroidia bacterium; assembly: GCA_025996715.1. Classification (GTDB taxonomy): domain Bacteria; phylum Bacteroidota; class Bacteroidia; order Bacteroidales; family UBA932; genus BNTQ01. The sequence continues at coordinate 9,191 of BNTQ01000103.1, forward strand.
ATTTCATTTTTTCCCTTTGTATGCGCAATGCACGCTCAGCAATGTCGTCCACTTCTTCCTCATAGTGTTCTTCATTTTCGTCTTCGCTTTCTTCAATTGCCAACGGAGTAGGGATAGTAGCGGCAGGCGCAACATCAAGGTGCTCGTTTCTTTTTTGCTTTTCGGCGGTTTTCCACGCTTCTATGCCTGCTGCTGCCAGCGCAATAGAATCAACAGAGGCGGCGGCAGGCGCGGCTACCTCTTCGGCAGGCGTTGTTTTTGTGATTTTTGCAGCACGAACGGCAGTGCTCGTTTTCTTTTTTGGGGTAGCCACAACATCTTCTTCGGTAAGCACCGTAACATTACCTCCAACCTCCTCATCCGCGTGAGTATGGGTGGGCTGTGGCGATGCGGCGGGTGTGGGAAAAACAATGTTTTCTATTTTTGTTAGTTGTTCCAATTTGCGTTGTACCTCCTCGCGGGTTTCGGCATAAACAAACTGCATAGCACCACCTTTGTCGGAATAAAAGGCACCAAAATCATCAATAAAATA
>BNTQ01000104.1 GCA_025996715.1 Bacteroidia bacterium
ATAATGTCAAATCAACTCGGCAAATTATTCATTTGTTGGTGCGTGCTGCCGGTTATGGTGCCAATCTTTTGCTCAACGTGGGTCCCAAACCTACCGGACAAATTGATGATATTTGCGTTGCCCGCCTGCAAGGTAGAAATTATTTTTTTATCTCCAAGCATTTTTCAGATATTTTTTTTGCATTTTGCAAAATGTTTTAACATTATTGAATAGAGATGAAAGGCTGAGCGTTTTGTAACTTATTGATTATCAATGTATTAAAAATTTATCTTTGAAATTTGCAAAATACTTTGTATATTTGCAAATGATTTATTTTTATTAAAACGATGCTCAATATACAACAACTGCACGCCTCTATTGAGGATAAGGAGATTTTGCAAGGCATTGACTTGCGGGTCAATGCGGGCGAGGTGCATGCCATTATGGGACACAACGGCGCAGGCAAAAGCACCCTCTCTGCTGTGCTGGCGGGCAAGCCGGGCTATACGGTAACGCAAGGCTCGGTTACTTTTTGCGGCAAAGATATGCTGGCGATGTCGCCCGAAGAACGTTCTCATAATGGTTTTTTTCTCAGTTTTCAGTACCCTGTCGAAATACAAGGGGTGAGCAATATCAATTTTCTCAAAATGGCAGTAGCCCAAAAACGCAAATATCTGGGTTTACCGGAATTGTCGGCTGCCGAGTTTTTGAAAAAAATTAGAGAATGCGCCGCTCTTGTCGAAATGGAGCAGAGTTTTTTGTCGCGCAGCGTGAATACAGGCTTTTCGGGAGGTGAAAAAAAGCGCAACGAGATTTTGCAAATGGCAATGTTGGAGCCTAAATTGGCAATGCTCGACGAAACCGACAGCGGCTTGGATATAGATGCCTTGCGCGTGGTGGCAAACGGCATCAACCGCCTGCGCAATGCCAACAATGCCATCATTCTCATCACTCACTACCAGCGGCTGCTCGACTACATTGTACCCGATTTTGTGCACATCATTGAGCAAGGCAAAATAGTGAAAACAGGAGATAAATCTCTTGCGCTCGAATTGGAAGAAAAAGGCTATCAAGCGGTCGTTTAAACAATGGACAATGGATAATGGACAATGAATAATGAATTAAATTATTAACTATTATGAAAAAAAAATTATTATTTGGAGTGGCAACTTTGTTGGTTGCTAATGCTGCCGTAGCACAAAGTTTACAATCGCCCGATGCGCGATTGCAGATGAATTTTGCCCTTGAGCAAAATGGAGTTCCCACCTATTGCCTCTACTACAAAGGCATAGAAGTGATTAAGCCCAGCCGCTTGGGATTTGAATTGATGCCCGAAGGCGTGCAGCGCACTTTTGATACCTTTGAAGAAATTGCATCGGGCAACAAAGATGCAAAAACCAATTTTTACGATGGGTTCACCGTCGTTGATGTAGAAACATCTTCGTTTGACGAAACCTGGCAACCGGTGTGGGGCGAAACCAAAAACATTCGCAACCACTACGACGAATTGGCGGTAACGCTCAACCAGACGGCTACCAACCGCACCATCATTGTCCGCTTTCGGTTGTTTGACGAAGGTTTGGGATTTCGTTACGAATTTCCGGAGCAAAAAAATAATTTGACTTATTTTACTATCAAAGAAGAATTAACGCAATTTGCAATGACCGGCGACCACATAGCCTATTGGATTCCGGGCGATTACGATACGCAAGAATATGACTACACAATTTCTAAATTGTCAGAAATTCGCGGTCTGTTTGATAAGGCTTACACCGACAATTCTTCGCAAACGCCGTTCTCAAAAACAGGTGTGCAAACTTCGTTGCAATTGAAAACGGCGGACGGTTTGTACATCAACATTCACGAGGCAGCGTTGATTAATTATGCAGCGATGCACCTCAATTTGGACGACAAAACTTTTGTGTTTCAATCGCATCTAACGCCCGACGGCACAGGTGCCAAGGGCTATATCGAAACGCCCTCTGTGTCGCCTTGGCGCACTGTGATTGTGAGCAGCGATGCCCGCGATATTTTGGCATCTAACATCACGCTCAACCTGAATGAGCCTTGCAAAATTAAAAATACATCGTGGATAAAACCGACCAAATATATCGGCGTTTGGTGGGAAATGATTACCGGAAAAAGTGATTGGTCTTATACCAACGATTTTCCGGTGGTGCAAATTGGCATCTCCGATTATAGCCGAGCCAAACCGCACGGAAGGCACGGCGCCACTACTGCTCACGTCAAAGAATATATTGACTTTGCGGCACTGCACGGTTTTGACGGCGTGTTAGCCGAAGGTTGGAACATCGGTTGGGAAGATTGGTTTGGTCATCAAAAAGAATTTGTGTTTGATTTCGTCACGCCCTATCCCGATTTTGATGTGAAAGGCATTCACGAATATGCCAAAAGCAAAGGCGTAAAAATGATTATGCACCACGAAACTTCGTCGTCGGTTCGCAACTACGAATGGTGGATGGACAAGGCTTACCAATTTATGAAAGACAATGGCTACGATGCAGTAAAGAGCGGCTACGTGGGCGATATGTTGCCCCACGGCGACCATCATTACAGCCAATGGCAAAACAATCATTATTGGCACGCTATCAAAAAAGCCGCCGATTACCAAATTATGGTCAATGCGCACGAGGCAACGCGCCCCACCGGACTTTGCCGCACCTATCCCAATTTGATTGGCAACGAGTCGGCACGCGGCACAGAGTATCAAGCCTTTGGCGGCAGCAATGCCAATCACGTAACCATTTTGCCGTTCACACGTTTGCTGGGCGGACCTATGGATTATACGCCCGGCATTTTTGAAATGGATATTGCAAAAATCAATCCTAACAATCATTCGCACGTGAACTCTACCATTGCCAACCAATTGGCGTTGTACGTTACAATGTACAGCCCGCTGCAAATGGCAGCCGATTTGCCCGAAACCTACAACGACTTTTTGGACGCTTTTCAGTTCATCAAAGACGTGCCCGTAGATTGGGACGACAGCCAATACTTGGAGGCAGAACCCGGCGAATACATTACCGTGGCACGCAAAGGCAAAGGCACAGGTAACTGGTTTGTGGGCAACGTTACAGGCTCAAAGGCACGCACATCCAATATCACGCTCGACTTTTTGGAGGCAGGCAAAAAATACACTGCCACCATCTACAGCGATGCCAAAGATGCCAACTACAAAACCAATCCGCAGGCTTATACCATCACCCAAAAACAAGTAACCAACAAAACCAAAATTTCGCAACACGCTGTGGAAGGCGGGGGATATGCTATTAGCATTATTGAGAACGAATAACAATGGACAATGGATAATGGACAATGAATAATGAAAAATTGAGAGTTGAGAGTTGAGAGTGGAGAGTGGAGAGTGGAGAGTGGAGAGTGAAAAATTATGAATTAAAAATTATGAATTATTTATGAAACCAACTTTATTAATTTTGGCAGCGGGTATGGGTTCTCGCTATGGGGGGCTCAAGCAGATAGACCAAGTGGGTCCATCGGGCGAAACCATTATGGATTATTCCGTTTATGACGCCGTGAGAGCGGGTTTTGGAAAAGTGGTTTTTGTGATTCGCAAGGATTTTGAAACCGACTTTCGTAACCTTTTTGAAAAACGTTTTGGCAATTCCATCGAGGTGGATTTTGTGTTTCAAAGCATTGCCGATGTGCCCGCAGGCAGCACCTACAACCCCGAGCGCAGCAAGCCTTGGGGCACCAATCACGCAGTGCTGATGGCTGCCGATGCCATTCACGAGCCTTTTGCCGTCATCAACGCCGATGATTTTTATGGGCAAGAATCTTTTGCGGTGCTGTCGCAGTTTTTGCAAAGCCTCAACAATCAACAAGAATCCTATTGTATGGTGGCTTATCAATTGGACAAAACTTTGTCGGAATCGGGTGCCGTATCGAGGGGAATTTGCAAAAAAGATGGTAACGAAAATTTGGTGTCGGTGGAAGAATACACGCACATTTTGCAGATAGATGGAAAGCCCGCCGTGAAAGATGCCGACGGCAGCACACGCTATTTGGACAACAGCACGCCCGTTTCGATGAATATGTGGGGATTCACGCCTCGCTACTTTGCGCATTCGCAAAATTACTTCAAAGGTTTTTTAGCAGAACGCGGGCAGGAACTCAAGTCGGAGTTTTTTATTCCACTGATGGTGGACAAATTGATACGCGACAAAACATCTACCGTAAAAGTGCTCAACACTGCCGCTCAATGGTTTGGCGTAACCTACCCCGACGACAAACCCGCCGTGGTGGCAAGCATTCAAAAGTTGGTGCACGAAGGTAAATATCCACAAAAGTTGTGGGTATAATTCTCTATTCTTGTTCTTGAAGTTGTGGAGCGTACGCCTTGCTGTGCGCTTCAATGATTTCGGTGGCTTCTTTGATGGTAATGCGCTTGCTTTTGTAACTGGCTACCACAAAGGCATCTTCTACTCCTTGCAAACGAATTTCTTGGCAGCGAACAATAGCATCTTCCAAAACAGGGAACACCCCTATCATATATTTGAAAGCATAACCTTTGGCATCGTCCATGACGACTTCTTCGTAAATTACTTGCTCGTCCAAATTGAGAAAAGAAAATTCTGCGTTGATGTTATCCTTTCTCGTTTTGCCGGCAGATATTTGCACCTTAAAAATAGGCAGATACTCATCATTATTTTTTGTTAGATGTGGGCGCGGCTTTCTTTTCTTTTTGTGAGGTTTGGTTTGCTGTTGCACCGCTTTGTCGCTTGCTTTTACTAATTCTCGTGCTGCTCGCAAATTCTCTTCGGCTTCTCTTAACGCCTCTCGTGCTGCTATTTGTTCGTCTGTGAGTTGGCGCGGCTGCTTGGGCTCTTTAGTAGCCGCCGATTTTTTTACAGGTGCAACAGCCTTGTGCTCAGACACAACCGTATCCTCTACAACATCGGCAATGGGTTCAAGCGCAACTACTCCTTTGTTGCTGGGCTGCACCGCAGGCTCAGTGGTGTTTTTTAACTGCTCCTCGGCAATTTTGGCTTGTCTAATGGATTGCTTTGTGGCAACTTTTTGAGGAGCGTCAACTATTTGCGCTTCTGCTTCTACCTGAGGCAAATGAACAACAGGAGCAGGGGTAGAGTCCACTCCCACAGTGCTATCCTGTTCCACAACAGGTCTGGCTTCTTGTGCTGCTTTGCTTTTGCTTTTTCCAAGCGCACTAACGGCAAAGGGTACAAATAACAACACCAAAAATGGTGCAAAGAAACGGATTGTTTTCATTTTTTTTGACATAAAATTAATGATTATGCAAATGTACGCTGTTTTTGTAAGAAAACAAAAATTATCCCTGTAATTTATCCAAATGGCGCACGTCCACATTGTTCAAATTGCGGTAGATGTTGATGATGATGGCAATGGCAATGGCGGTTTCGGCGGCGGTAATGGCAATGCCAAACAAACTAAAAAACATTCCTTCCAAATGCGCCGGAAAGAGGTAGCGGTTGAATACGCTAAAATTCAACTCTACGGCGTTGAGCATCAACTCTACCGAAATGAGTATTGCCAACAGATTTTTGCGAGCAATGAAACCGTAAACGCCTACAAAAAATAGGACAGCGCTTAGCAATAAATAATGTTGTATGGGAATCATTTTAGTTTAAAATTTAAAATTAAAGATTTAAAATTTAGACAAATTATTGTTCGCTATCGCTGGCGGGCACTTCGTTTTCGGTTGCTGGCTCTGCCGATACTGCCTGCACTGCGGGTTCTTCTTGCTCGTGGCTCACGGTTACAACGGCTGCAATGCTGTCGCCTTTGCGCAAGTCGATGAGCCGCACGCCTTGTGCCACACGCCCAATGGTGCGCATTTGGGCTACCGACAAGCGAATGGTAATGCCCGATTTGTTGATAATCATCAAATCGTTGTCGTCGGTTACGTCTTTGATAGCAATGAGTGCGCCCGTTTTTTCGGTAACGTTGAGGGTTTTGACGCCCTTGCCGCCGCGGTTGGTGATGCGGTAGTCGTCCAATTTTGAACGCTTGCCGTAGCCATTTTCGGACACCACCAATACTTCGTCATTGGCAACGTCTTCGATGCACACCATTCCTATCACTTCATCACCCGCAGCCAATCTGATGCCGTGCACGCCGGCACCTGTGCGGCCTATTGCACGCACCTTGCTTTCGTTGAAGCGCAAGGCTTTGCCGCTGCGCACTGCCACCACAATTTCGTTGTTGCCGTTGGTCAATTTGGCTTCCAACAATTGGTCGCCCTCCTTGATGGTGATGGCAGTTACGCCTTTTTTGCGCGGATGCGAATACTGCTCCAAAGCCGTTTTTTTGACAATGCCATTTTTTGAACAAAGCACAATATAGTGGTTGCTAATATACTCCGGGTCGTTCAAATTTTTTACGTTAATATACGCCTTCACTTTGTCGTCAGGCTCAATGTTGATAACGTTTTGAATGGCGCGCCCTTTGGATGCCCGCTCGCCCTCCGGAATTTCATATACTTTGAGCCAATAGCAACGCCCTTTTTCGGTAAAAAAGAGCATAGTGTTGTGCATAGTTGCCACAAAAATATGTTCAATAAAATCTTCCTCGCGTGTGGTGGCGCCTTTGGCACCAATGCCTCCGCGCGATTGCGTGCGGTAGTCGCTCAGCGGCGTGCGCTTGATGTAGCCCAAGTGCGAAATGGTAATTACCACCTCGTCGTCGGCATAAAAATCTTCGGGATTAAATTCCTCTTCGGTAGGCACAATCTGTGTTTGGCGACCATCGTCAAATTTTTCTTTCACTTCCTTCAACTCGTTTTTGATGCACTGCATTTGCAATTCGTTGCTGCCCAAAAATTCTTTGAGTGAGGCTACTTTGGCGGTAAGGTCATCAAATTCTGCCTGCAATTTTCCACGTTCCAAACCTGTCAATTGCCGCAAACGCATATCCACAATGGCACGCGCTTGTATTTCGGTAAATGCAAAACGCTCTATCAACGAGGCAATAGCAACATCAGGCGTTTGGCTGGCGCGAATAATTTTGATAATTTCGTCAATGTGGTCAATGGCTTTGAGCAATCCCTCCAAAATATGCAAACGGTCTTCGGCTTTTTTGAGGTCAAATTTTGCGCGGCGCACCACTACTTCGTGCCTGTGTTCCACAAAGTATTTGATGAGGTCTTTGAGCGAAAGCAACTGCGGACGCCCTTTGACAAGCGCAATGTTGTTGATAGAAAAACTGGATTGCAAATCGGTGTGTTTGAAAAGATGGTTGAGCACCACATTGGAAATGGCGTCCTTTTTGAGTTTCACCACCACGCGCGTCAGGTCGGTGCGGTCGGATTCGTCATTGACATAAGCAATGCCGTCAATCTTTTTTTCGTCTGCCAATTCGTGGATTTTTTGCACCACCGCCGCAGGGCTTACCATATAAGGCAATTCTTTCACCACAATAGTTTCGCGACCGGTATCGCTCACTTCTATTTCGGTTTTGGCGCGAATAACCACCCTGCCTCTGCCTGTTTCGTAGGCTTGACGAATGCCCTGTATGCCATAAATGATGCCGCCTGTCGGGAAATCCGGTCCCTTGATATACTGCATCAATTCGTCCACCGTGATGTCGTGGTTGTCAATCCACGCGGCAATGGCATCCACCGTTTCGCCGATGTTGTGCGGTGCCATATTGGTAGCCATTCCCACCGCAATGCCCGCCGCTCCATTGATGAGCAGCATTGGCAATTTTGAAGGCAACACAACAGGCTCTTGCAAACTTTCGTCAAAATTGGGACGAAAATCCACCGTATTTTTGTCAATATCTTCGAGCATTGCCTCGGCGCTTTTGCGCATACGGGCTTCGGTGTAGCGCATAGCCGCCACCGCATCGCCATCGCGCGAGCCAAAGTTGCCCTGCCCCTCCACCAGCATATAGCGAAGGCTCCACCATTGCGCCATACGCACCATGGTGTCGTACACGCTGCTGTCGCCGTGCGGGTGGTATTTACCCATCACATCACCCACAATTCTTGCGGATTTTTTGGTGGGAGTGGTCGAACTCACGCCCATTTGGTCCATCCCAAACAGCACGCGCCGATGCACAGGTTTCAAGCCATCGCGCACATCAGGCAGCGCACGGCTCACAATCACCGACATCGAATAGTCAATGTACGACGACTGCATAATATCTTCAATGTTTACCTTGATAATTCTGCCGTTTTGCGGCACTTCGTTAGTGGGTTCCATAACAGTTATTTATGTTTGTTTTGTAATTTATATTGTTTAATGATTATCGAATATGATACCTAACTTGGCTGAAAGCCTAAATTTTCATAACCGCAGGTCATTGACCTGCGGGGAAGGTGAGCCACAGACCTACTGCCTGAAAGGCAGGACTGAATTAAAATCCCGCCTTTCAGGCGGTAGTGTGGGTATCTGTTTCGTCCGCAGGTCGATGACCTGCGGTTATGAAAATCCCGCCCATTCGGGCGATAGGCAAAATATCCGATAATCATATTATTTGTATATTTTTATTAGGTTGTTTCAAAACTAAATTTTTCTTTTCCTTGCTCTGTCAATTCGCAACTTCCGGAAATGGGTTACCGTATTGAAATCCCGCTTTACCCGTTTTGCGAAAATACTCTAATCGTCTGATGGTCAGTTCTGCAAAAATGGGGTCAATATCAAAAGTAAAAACTCGCCGTTTGTGCATTTCGCCCGCTATGAGCGTAGTGCCCGAATGCGCAAAAAAATCGGTAATCAAGTCGCCTTCTTGGCTGCTGGCTTTCACTATGCGTTCAATGGACTTCAATGGTTTTTGCGCATAGCAGCCGGATACATTTTCCTGCAATCGGTAAAAAACTTGTTGTATATCCACCCAAACGTTGCCTGCACGTATATTCTCGGACTTGCTGCGCTCAAAATTTTCTGTCTTTTGCCCTTTTATATCCTTGTAATATCCCCGCAAAATTTTGGGAATATCGGTGTATTCTGCATTCACATCAAAATAAGGACTGCCTTTGGTGTAATAGAGGCACTCTTGCCGT
>BNTQ01000105.1 GCA_025996715.1 Bacteroidia bacterium
CGGCATTTACGTTTATTTCGGTTAAACTCGTGCAAGAAGAAAAAGCATAGTAGCCGATAGAGGTAACGCTACTCGGTATGGTTACCGACGCTAAACTCGTGCAAAAATAAAAAGCAGACTCGCCTATAGTGGTAACGCTACTCGGTATGGTTACCGATGCTAAACTCGTGCAAGAAGAAAAAGCAGACTGTCCGATAGTGGTAACGCCCTGCTCTACTATCACAGAAGTTATCCGCGTGCGGTACGAATACCAAGGGAGAGTGTTATAGTCGTAGTTTGCCATAGCCCCTGTGCCGCTGATGGTCATAGTCCCATCGCCGGCGAGGGTAGCGGTAACGGCGTTAGTGGGAATGCATGAACTGCTTGTTCCGCAATATCCGCAGTCCCACGTGATAGGCGCGGGCGTTGTGCCTATGGCAAGTATTCTGCTGAAGTCCTTCCAATAATCCGCCGCCTGATATGCAGAGAGCGCATCGGCAGGGACGTACAAATCGGTAGTACTTGCGGATGAAAAAGTGGACGATGATATGCTTAGCGGAGTGGTGCTTTCGTTTATCACCTTTGCTAAACTCGTGTTAGAAAAAGCATACGAGCCGATAGTGGTAACGCTACTCGGTATGCTTACCGATGCTAAAGTCGTGCAATTAGAAAAAGCATACCAGCCGATAGTGGTAACGCTACTCGGTATGCTTACCGATGCTAAACTCGTGCAAGAAAAAAAAGCCATCGAGCCGATAGTGGTAACGCTACTCGGTATGGTTACCGATGCTAAACTCCTGCATTCACGAAAAGCAGCGTAGTCGATAGTGGTAACGCTACTCGGTATGGTATATGCCCCCTGTTTGCCTTCGGGATATTGTATGAGGGTAGTTTTGGTCTTATTGAACAATACACCATTTGCCGAAGCGTAATTTGCATTGGCGGCATTTACGTTTATTTCGGTTAAACTCCTGCAATCATAAAAAGCATCCGAGCCGATAGTGGTAACGCTACTCGGTATATTTACCGATGCTAAACTCGTGCAAACAGCAAAAGCAGACGAGCCGATAGTGGTAACGCTACTCGGTATGGTATATGCCGCCCCCTGTTTGCTTGCAGGATATTGCATGAGGGTAGTTTTGGTATTATTGAACAATACACCATCTGCCGAAGCGTAATTTGCATTGGCGGCATTTACGTTTATTTCGGTTAAACTCGTGTTAGAAAAAGCATTCGAGCCGATAGAGGTAACGCTACTCGGTATGGTTACCGATGCTAAACTCCTGCAATCAGAAAAAGCCCCCGAGCCGATAGTGGTAACACTACTCGGTATGGTTACCGATGCTAAACTCCAGCAACCATAAAAAGCCCGCTCACCGATAGTGGTAACGCTACTCGGTATGGTTACCGATGCTAAATTCGCGCAAGAAGAAAAAGCCCACTCGCCGATAGTGGTAACGCTACTCGGTATGGTTACCGATGCTAAACTCGTGCAACCATAAAAAGCGTAGTTGCCGATAGATGTAACGCCTGATGCTATACTCACAGAAGTTATCTGCGTGCGGTACGAATCCCAAGGGGTATTAGTGCCACTGTAATTTGTCATATCCCCTGTGCCGCTAATGGTGAGGACTTTGGTGGTAGTGTTGTACAACCACGTAGCATTGTCGCCGCACCATCCACCTGTTGTTTGTGCGTTAGCCGCCGCTGTTGTGCCCAGCAATACTCCCATTGCTACGATGCACTTGAATAAACTTGTCTTGTTCATAATAGATAATAATAAATGGTTAAATAAAATAATGAATAATCATTGTCCATTGTGTAAAAAAATTGCCTATTAGCCTGTAAAGTCCGCAGGCTGCGCTTCGCTTACCTGCGGTTATGAAAATTTGGCTTTTCAAGCCGCCACCACCGTTGGTGTGAGGCTCTGCCTCAGTTTTTCTGTTCCTTAGATAATCAAAAATACGTCCCTGTGATACTTTATTTCTATCATTGAATTTTTTTTGCAACATTTTTTTGACTTCACATAAAAATTCTGCCGAAGTTAGTCCGTCCTCCCATCCTTCTGGGGTAAGAGTATGTTTTTCTAATGTTTTGTGAGATGCTACACAAAACACTTCATTCCGCATATAGTCAGGAGTTGCAATAGTCGGGTTCCACGTTTCGGCAAGCGGTCTATAGGTGCTTGCCGGCTGTGCTAAAGTTGTAGTATTCATAGTATTTCCATAGTGTGTGTCATCATATTTTAGTCGTCTATTTATACCACAAAGGTATCAATATTTTTTAAAATGCAAAAAATTGTTGTTGTATTTTTTTTGCAATTATTTACAGAAGATATTTGGTAGTTCAAAAAAATGTTATTACCTTTGCAACATGATTTTGAAACGGCTAATTAACTATTGCGGGGTTTCGCGGGTTTTTAGTCGTTTTTTCTTTATTATTCTATCGCCGTAATGCAATACTGTATTTTTTGTTTACTGCCATTTCTTCATTGCTCCACCAATTGAATTTTTTTAAGCCCTTCGGCAAATTGGTAAATACTACTTTGTATTTTTGTTACTGTTTGAGGTTTGGGCTTGCTGCGGCCTGAGTAATAGTGCCACAGTTGCTTTTGATGAATGCCTGTGATTTTTTCCAAGCCCGATTTCGACAAAACACCTTGATAGATGTCCAAAAAAGAAGATACATCATACCTAAATTCAAACTTCCATTCGGGCACTTGTTGGCCTTTATCTTTAAGAATTTGCTTAGCCTCTTCATAGGCGGCATAAAAATCTTTTTTGGTGGCTTCCACCGTATTGCCATAGCCCATCAGGGCAATACCGCTATCAAACGTATCGCAATCCATATACGCACTAAACGTATTATCATTGCCGCGCTCTACTATTACATTGATTGTTTTCATTCGTTTTTTTATTTAAAGTTTTACACCCGATGCTTTTGATATGCTATTTAATGTACCTTTTGGAAGTTCTTTATTTTTATGACGTGGAATGGGAAAATGCAAATTTGTGATTGGACTATACCACCATTCGTGATTAGTTCTATTCGATTCCAAATAGCAACCGTTATCTGTTAATTTTCTTATGGCTTCTATAGTTTTCATTCGTTTGTATGTTCATAAAATCTCGACACAAAAGTAACTATTTTTCTATTATTAGCAATTTTTTTTCCAAAGTTTTTTGCAAAAAAAAATCGCCCATTGGACTATCGCCCGCAAGGGCGAAATTTTCATAACCGCAGGCAAGCAAAGCGCAACCTGAGGAAGGCGTAACCCACACATCCCACATCTGCCTGAAAGGCAGGATTTTTAGACAATAAATTCAGTCCTGCCTTTCAGGCAGGGGTTGTTCGTATGCTCTTGTCAGCCGCAGGCTGCGCTTCGCTTACCTGCGGTTATGAAAATTTGGCTTTTCAAGCCGCCCGTTGCCCGATTTAATTCCCGTAGGGAATACATATCAATAGAAAAAAATCATCTCCTCCCACCAAAACCTCGTAGAGGTTTCACATTAAAAAGCACGGTGTATCCCCTACGGGGAAGAGGTGTTGCTATGTATCATTGTTTCTATTGATATGAATGCCCTACGGGCAATAAAAAACGTGGAATTTGTGTAACAAAAATAATAAAAACGCTTTTCTATATGTTCATCTTTTCTGTTTTACATAGGTGTTACCATTAAATTTTGGTACTATCCGGATACAGCACTTCGGGGTCTATATCTGCTTTGTTTTGCCACGCTATAGAGCGGGCACAAACCCGCACTGTAGCAAACATTGCAGGGTCTTTTAGGGCTTTGAATACGGGACCAATGTTCAGGTACGGCTTCATATCAAATCTGCGCTGCTCGCCGCTTTCAAACGTGAGCAGCAATTCATAATCGCTGAGCGGCTTTACCGCAGTAACTCCCAAGTACATAACATCAAATTAAGGGATTTATGGGACGTGGTTCCTCTCCGTTTTGGCAGAGTTGCCAGTCTGCCAGTAGGTCTTCTCTGTGTATTTCAATCCACGCCTGCACGAGCCGCAGATGCCGTTGCGACAATTCGCCTTTTATCACCGAGCCGTCCAATACGTTGACAGCGGCTTCTTGCTCTTGATACACCACGTGAATGTGTGGAGGATTATGTTCTTTGGGCGCATAATACATCCGCACTAACAATCCGTAAAACATCGAAAGCATTGGCATAATTTCAACAAATAGAAGTTCAAAATAATGCCGCAAAGGTAATAAAAATTGTTAATATAAGGCTTAATGGCCAAAAATCTTTTATTGATTTTTATCGGACAATAATGATAATGAAGTGATGAGATATGAGTGATAAATCTTTTGAAATTTTTGAAAAAAAATGAGCAACCTCGCGGCTGCTCATTTTTCGTTTTGTACTTCCTCAGCATTACATCATTCCTCCCATACCGCCCATTCCGGGGTTGCCCATTGGTGCGGGGTTTTCTTCTTTTTTGTCCACAATCACACACTCGGTGGTGAGGAACATTCCAGCCACAGAGGCGGCGTTTTCCAAGGCTACACGCGCTACTTTGGTGGGGTCAATCACGCCGGTGGACAATAGGTTTTCGTACTTGTCGGTGCGGGCGTTGTAGCCAAAGTCGCCTTTGCCTTCGCGCACTTTTTGAGCCACCACACTGCCCTCTAAGCCTGCGTTGACCGCTATTTGGCGCAGAGGTTCTTCAATAGCACGTTTCACAATTTGGATGCCGGTGGTCTCGTCTTCGTTGTCGCCTTTGAGTTTTTCGAGCGACTCAATGGCACGCACATAAGCCACACCGCCGCCGGGGATAATGCCCTCCTCAACTGCTGCACGAGTTGCACTCAATGCATCGTCCACACGGTCTTTCTTTTCCTTCATTTCCATTTCGCTGGGAGCACCCACGTAGAGCACTGCCACGCCGCCTGCCAATTTTGCGAGACGTTCTTGCAATTTTTCGCGGTCGTAGTCGCTGGTGGTAGCCTCAGTCTGCTTGCGGATTTGCGCCACGCGAGCAGCAATGTCGTCCTTTTTGCCGCCGCCGTTCACGATAGTGGTATTTTCTTTGCCAATGCTCACTTTTTCGGCGGTACCCAACGAACTCAATTTGGCACCTTCGAGGGTCAAACCTTTGTCTTCGGTAATTACCGTGCCTCCTGTGAGAATGGCAATGTCCTCCAACATTTCTTTGCGGCGGTCGCCAAAGCCGGGTGCCTTTACAGCAGCCACTTTGAGCGTGCCGCGCAAACGGTTCAATGCCAATGTTGCCAATGCCTCGCCGTCCACATCCTCAGCAATGATGAGCAATGCGCGTCCTTGCTGTGCAACGGGTTCCAAGATGGGCAACAAATCTTTCATGGTCGAAATCTTTTTGTCCGTAATCAAAACATAAGGATTTTCGAGCACTGCCTCCATTTTTTCGGCATCGGTAATAAAGTAAGGCGAACTGTAGCCGCGGTCAAACTGCATACCCTCCACCACTTTCACTTCGGTTTCGGTGCCCTTTGCTTCCTCTACGGTAATGACGCCCTCTTTTTTTACTTTGCCCATTGCGGTGGCAATGAGTTTGCCAATGGTGCCGTCGTTGTTGGCAGAAATGGTAGCCACCTGCTCAACTTTTGAGAGGTCGTCGCCCACTTGTTGGCTCTGCTTTTTCAAAGCCTCCACCACTGCTACAACGGCTTTGTCAATACCGCGCTTCAAATCCATAGGATTGGCGCCGGCAGTAACGTTTTTCAAGCCCACGCTAATGATGGACTGCGCCAAAATAGTGGCTGTGGTGGTGCCGTCGCCGGCTACGTCGCCGGTTTTTGAGGCAACTTCTTTCACCATTTGCGCACCCACGTTAGCAAAGCGGTCGTCCAAGTCAATTTCTTTGGCAACCGTAACGCCGTCCTTAGTTACCTGCGGTGCGCCGTACTTTTTTTCAATTACCACATTGCGACCTTTGGGTCCCAAAGTTACTTTTACCGCATTAGCCAATGCGTCCACGCCCACCTTCACTTGGTCGCGTGCTTCGATGTTAAATTTAATTTCTTTTGCCATAACAATTTTTAATTTAAAAGTTTAATAATTCAAAAATTTGATGTTTCAAGTTTCAAAATTTCAAGTTTCAAATGATATTTTGAAACTTTGAAACCTGAAACATTGAAACTCTTTAAACGACTGCGAGGATGTCCGACTGCCGCACAATCAGGTAGTCCTTGCCATCGACGTTGACTTCGGTGCCGCTGTATTTGCCGTAGAGCACTTCGTCGCCGGTTTTTACTTCCATCGGCTCGTCTTTTTTGCCATTGCCCACTGCAATGACTTTGCCGCGCTGGGGTTTTTCTTTGGCGGTATCGGGAATGTAAATACCGCTGGCGGTTTTTTCTTCCGCTGCTTTGGGTTCAATGAGAACCCTGTCTTGTAAAGGTTTTAGTGCCATAATGATAAAAATTTAAAAGGTTAAAATAATTATTTTTTTGTTGAATAAAATTCTATTCGCTGTAATAATTGCAATTCGCGTGCCACAGCATTTTGCTGCCAAGATTATTCGCATATATTTTTAACTTATTGACTATCAATAAGTTACACAAACGACAAAGGTATGCCATTTTGGCAGACCTTTGCAATTATTGACCTATTTTTTTACCGAATAAAATTTGTACCCACTCTGTTTTCGTAGGTAGGTAGGGCAATGCCTGCCGCTTTGCCCGCAGCAATACATTGGAGTAGCCACGCCATATTTTGCCCCAAGGTGCGCATCGTTTGCATTCCTTCCAAGTCCTGCCGCACCTCGTCGGGGGTGTTGCCGTGCACCATATTCCAATACTGCGACGACACCAAAGGCATATTGTTGATGGTAAAATACTTGTTCAATTGCTCCAAAGCAGCCGTGGAGCCTGCCCTGCGGCAACTCACAATGGCGGCACCGGGTTTGCCTACAAACCGCCTGCTGCCTGCATAAAACAGCCTATCCATAAACGAGGTAACAAAGCCCGAAGCCCCAGCGTAGTGCACAGGCGAGCCTACTATCAAACCATCATATTGGTCGGCGCGGGCAATCACTTGGTTCACAACATCGTCCACAATGCACTTGCCTGTGGCGCGGCACGAGCCGCAACCTCTGCAACCCGAAATGGGCTGCAAATCCAACCACAACAATTCGGTGTCCACTCCGTTTTTTTGGAGCGCGGCAGCAACTTCTGTCAGCGCAGTGTGGGTGCAGCCGTTTTTGTGAGGGCTGCCGTTTATCAAAAGTACTTTCATTTTGGTAAAATTTTTGTGAGAAAATGTATCATTAGAAGATTTAATAATTTCTTTTTTTGAAGACGCATATCGGATGCCCGCTGTTGCAGCAGCAAGCCCTGCAACAGTAAAACCCACGCGCTTAATAGCAGTGCGCCGCGAAATTTTTTTGGAAGTATCAGAGGTTGAGTTCACGCAGATTTTTTAGGTTTTGAATTGTATCAGGCGACAAAGGTAAAAATAATTTTCATTTTTTGCTACCGCACCTGATATTGTATTTCTTGTTCCTTTAAAAAGTCGGTCAAAGTTTCGCCAAATGCTACTTTGGTGCGGTGGGCTTTGCTTTCAATTTGCATCCCTTCGCCCTGTAAAATAATTATCAAGTCGATGCCATCCTTAGCAGAAAATGCCTCCAATTCTGCAATAAATTCTTCGTTGATTTTGGATACTTGGATGGTTAGTGTAATGGATTTTAGCCCACGTTTTTTGATTTCGTCCAACGATTCTATTCTGTTCAATCGCAGTTCGTACTCTTTACTCTTTTGCTGCTGCTCTGCCGATAATCCCATAGTGGCGTACTTGCTTTGATATTTTTCTTGCACGGCGGCGGTTAGCATATAGTAATTGCCCTCCACCAATTTGGGATAATAAATATCGTAATCTTTGCTAAACAAAAACCACTCATAAGTGCCGCTCTCGTCCTCGGTTGTGATTTTGCCGTAGGGCTTGCCGGTCTTGGTAGTGAGTTGTTGCACGCGGCTTACTTTGCCTGCCACCACCACATTTTTTTTGCTCACAAGGTCGTTGATGTTTTTCAATTCGTTCATCGAAGCGTTGGCAAAAGCAAGCACCACGTCATCGTATTTTGTCATCGGGTGCGACGACAAATAAACGCCAAGCATTTCTTTTTCTTTGTTCAACATCGCCAATTGATTGACCTCCTCAACCAACGGAATTTTTGGTGTGGACATTTTTTGGGTAGCCTCGTTGCCAAAAAGCGACTGTTGCCCGCTGTCTTTTTCGCGTTGCAGCGCGCCGGCGTAGCGCAGCAGACTGTCCACAAAGGTGGTATCTTTTTCGTGCTCCACAAAAAATGCGGGGCGGTCAATGCCCATTCCATCAAATGCGCCCGCACCTGCCAATGCTTCCACATTGCGTTTGTTGAGTGCTTTGGCGCCCATTCGTTCTACAAAATCAAACAGGTCTTTGAATTTTTTCTTGGCGCGTTCGTCCACAATCACTTCCGACACATTTTCGCCCACTCCTTTGATGGCAGCCAATCCAAAGCGAATATCGCCTTGCGCATTCACGGTAAACGACACGTTGCTTTCGTTCACATTGGGCACCAACACTTTAATTTTCAAAGCCTTGCACTCCTTCATATATTTTTTTATATCATCGGGGCTCGACAAACTGTGTGCCAACGCCGATGCCAAAAACTCGGCAGGATAGTGCACTTTGAGATAGGCAGTCTGGTAGGCGAGCCACGAGTAGCCCACAGCGTGCGATTTATTGAAGGCATATTCGGTAAATTTTTCCCAATCGCTCCAAATTTTTTCGACAATGTTGGCGGGGTGTCCATTGGTTTTACAGCCTTCCAAAAATTGGGGTTTCAATTTGTCCAACTTTTCTTTTATTTTTTTGCCCATCGCTTTGCGCAACTCATCACTTTGTCCGCGCGTGAAGCCCGCCAATTTGCG
>BNTQ01000106.1 GCA_025996715.1 Bacteroidia bacterium
AGCGTGTTTGTGCTCAGTGTGGACAGCCTGCTATTGCGCACCGGCAAAGATACGCTGCAGGTCTATTATCAATCGCAATTGCGGATGCCCGGCTTGTACCCGCACGAGGCGCATGTGCAGATATTGCGGCATCCCTACACAGATACTGCTGCGAATACCGTTGTGTCGCAAAAAGTTGCCGGCATTGCCACTTGGCAAGCCATGGTTGGCGATACTGCTTGGGTAGAATATCACTTCAAAAGCAAGTTCAAAATAACCACCACCGTTGATACCGTGCTACGCAACAACAGTAGAGTGGAGCCTTACTTTTCGGCGGCAGATACTACCTTTACGCACGCAGATACTTCCTTTCTCAAAGGCGATACTTTGGTTTTCAAAATAAAAGTAGAACGCCTGCGCACCTTGAACGATGCGGATTCGATGCAATACGCCACCGATATGGTGATAACGGACACCTTGCACAGCCTGCCATTGCGCGGCTTGATGACCATTGACACAACCAGCACTCCTGCTTTGTGGTCGGATATTACTTACGACGATACCGTGCTGGTGTGGAAAATCCGCCAATTTCCTACAACGCAAATGTCAGATTCGATATTGTTGTATGTGGTGTTGCACGATACCACAATCAGCAACGACCGCGCCTCGTGGAAGGATTATATTAACATTGGCGATACGCTCTACAACGCCGCACGTTTGGACACTTGCAACGAAGTGAGCCTTCGCTCCTACTTTGCTAATGAGGCTGCCAACCAAGACTACGACACCGTTTATCTGCTGCACAATAAGCCCCATTTGCATCCCATGACCGATGAGGCGCGGGTGTATCGCACCACGCGGCACACAAGGGATTCGATAGAGATATTTGTTACCGCCAACGATACCATAGCCCATTATGCGCCTGTTAAATCCAAAGGAAGCATAGTGAAGGTGCAGATTTGCGGGCATCCGTTGCCGTCCGTCGGCGATACCTTGTCGGTGCAGGGCAAGGGCATTATTCGCACCGCCAGCGATACCAGTTTTTGGTTCAAGCCGGTGAATGGTGACGAGGTGGGAATAGACAGTTTCAAGTATCACATTTGGTACAAGCAAAACCCTGCCATTGTGGATTCCGGCTGGGTTATAGTAAACATTGCCAACTACGAGGTGGAGGTCATTCGCACCATGACCACTTCTGCCAATTTATTGAGCATCCATGCCAAAGATACCTTGTATGCCGATAGTTTGCGGCAGCCCGTTACCAATGTGATTTATGTGCTCAACAAAGACGACCTGCACACCGATTCGGTGCTGAGTTTTGCCATTTGCGATACCATTCATCCCACATCCAATTTTAGAGATACGGTGCTCAACCGCAGCCATGTGCAGGTGCATTTATGGCACAATGGCGTGCACACGCCATTGATGGAAAATGGACAGGACAACGACTCTGTGCGCATTACCTATTGTCAAGACAGCGTATTTCACATTCAAATAGACAGCGTGCCTTTGGATTACGAACGCGATACATTGAAGATTTTTTACACGAGCGAAGTACGCAAAAAAGGCAAACACTATCGCGCTGCCCACGTGCAATTGCTCTACCGCCAACCCGACGCCGGCTCGCCCGACGACAGCGTGCTGCTGCAAAAAGTGGGCACGCCTGCTCAATGGGACTCTGTGCGCAGCGATACCGCTTGCGCCGCCTACGAATTTCGCAGTAAGTTCAAGATAACAAAAGAGGTGGATACCGTGCTGCGCAACAATAATAGAGACATTGCTACTTATTTTTCTAAGGAAGATACTACCTTTACGCGCGGCGACACCGCCTTTCTCAAAGGCGACACATTGGTCTATAAAATTACTGTTGCTCGCGTGCACACGAGCAACGATGACGATTCTATACAGCATGCCACAGGTTTGGTGGTGCGTGATACGCTTCACAACTATTTTCGTGATGCTATGGTGGGGAGTATCCAGCTTGCTTCAATTTCCAAAACTAATAGCCTATCGGCGGTGGTCACGGGCACGGATAACAACATTATTACGTGGACAATACACTCTTTTCCCAAAGAACAAGATAGTGTCTCTTTGTTGGTATATGTTGCTTTAACAACCAACCAACTACTCATCTATGACTACATTTTGCTCGGGGATGAACTTGTCAATAAGGCACGATTGGATACCTGCAACGAAGTAGAAGACACTGATTATTTTGCCACGATGGACAGCACAGAGGTAACTTCGAAGGTGTTGTTGCTGCGCAACAAACCTGTTATACACACCTGCGCTCACTACTCAACCCTGTATCCCCTTGATGTTGATTCGGTGGGGATAACCCCTTCGCACACAGATACTATTGCCTACGCCTTGGGCAACAAAAAATCCGAATTGACAACAGTTGAACTTTACCCATCAGGATGGACGACATCTAAATTGGGTGGCACGGTGGAGGTAAAAGACGATACAATGCTGGTATATCATTGCTCATCAACTAATCCTCAGTATGGGGTGGATACCATTATGTACAAAATTTATTACACAAATGCACCCAACGTGTACGATACAGGCTATTGGTATGTGGATGTGCGCAAGTCGGTGCAATTGGAAATCATCCACAAAATAAGTCATAGGGAGCCCAATTTTACTTCTTCAAGAGTGCAATTTTTTGAAGGTGTAGATACCTTGCTTGCCGATACCTTAGGACAGACTTTGTGGAACGAAATACGCATCCTTAGTCGAGGAGATAAACCTCTCACTAACCTATTTATACCCGACGTTTTACAAAAATATAATCCCACTTCATCTCAATTGGAACCGTTGAAAACCAGCGATTCGGTGGAGATACTCAATGATTTTAAAATATACAAAGTTGATGCGGCAACTTGCAATCTAATTGGTGATACTCAATATACCTTGCATAGAAATGTGCCCCTGCCCGCATTCACATTAGACTATTTTAGCAAAACCGATTCGCTGCATCTTAATGTGGATACACTATTAATTTATTATCCTATTATCATAAAAAAAGCGGGTACCTACAAAGCCAACACCGATGTGAGAGCCTACGAGAAAATAAGTACTACTAGCGGTGGTTATAATTATGCTGCGGGTGATAAAATGTTGGTACAGGACGGTGGTAGTTTCCCAAAAATGTCGGATTCTGTGGTTGCCTACTACGGCTACCACAGCAAGTTTAAGATAGAAAAAGCAGTGCATCGGGTGCTGTATCAAGGCACATTGCTTGACCCATCAGCCCAAGAGAAGCAAGGCAATTTTATGAAAGGGGATACTGTGGTGTATAGTATAACACTCCGCAGGGCAAGCACTCATCCCGATTCTGTGCAATGGACACACGACATTGTGATAAAAGATTCGTTGAAAAATATATCCGGCTCCGGTTCGTCAAGTTATGGTATTATTTACAAAACAGAACCTGCTTTTCCTTCTGTTGTTTTTGACAATACCTCTTTGGTATGGAAAATTAATCTCTTGCCAAAGGGTAAAGATACTACTCTGTTGGTGTATGTGGCTTTGCCTGACGATGGTTTAGTTACGCCAAGCAATACCTTGCAGCAGCGTGCGCAGATTGATAGCAGTAGAGAGGCTGGAAAGTTGGTACCGCCTGTGGTTCACAACAATGAGATAAGCATATTTTCGTTTAGCGGAGATAGTTTGAAAATAAATACTTTTGTGGCGCGGGGAGTGTTGCGAGGCGGCAAAATAATTTATGCCAACCGCAATGCCACCTATACTGCTTTTGACGGTGATACTTTGGTGATAGGCGTAGTGGCTACCAATCTCTATCGGCAACACCATTACACCATCACCAATGTGCAACTGCAGGATACGCTATTCAATAGAGACACCTCACTATTGCGATTTTTTGCCTTAAACAATACCTTGTACAATTCTCTTAATCACCCTCCGGATGCACTGAATAACACCGCTCATAACCCTTGGGCGGCAGGGCACATAGCCTCTTTGCCTCAAGGGAAAAGCGATACCATGATAGTGTATGCTTTTGTGCAGCGTCCTACGCCTGCAACACCACTTGCCTACAACTACGCTTATGGCTGGAGCAGCAAAACTCCTAATGTGGTGCATAAAGATGAAGTCCCGCTGCAGTTTGGCTCGGGTGCAAAAGTAAACATTGAAGCCGATACGGCAGCAGGAAATGTGTGGAGGCAAGGAGCAACTATTGCATATAACATTCAACTTCGCCAAACTGCCGGATATGTGCCGGCAAGCAATGTGGTGGTGCGTGCAGCATTACCCACTGCTTTAAAATATGTAAGGATGGAGAGCAATGGTGTTGCGCTACCCGACAATGGTGGTGATATGCCTGTGGTAATTGAGACTGTAAACTACAATACTACTACTTTGAAATTGTTTGTGCAAATAGGTGTAGAGGGGGGTATAACTTTGCCTGAGTTTACCATCTTTCACGATAGTTTGGGCTACGGCAAATGGGCTACTGATACGGCACATCTTGCCGGCAAAAACGGCATTTCGCTGCTCTACGACCCTGCAGTGTTTATACTCAATCCGGCTGCTTTGCCTATCTATTTTGACTTTGACATCGATGAAATACCCACCGAAGCCAACTTGCACCACACGTCCACGGCGGTTTACGATGGTGATGTGGATTCGTTGATAATACTGGTGCGCAATATGGGTACCGACACTGTTGAAGAGGCTACGCTCACCTATCATTTCAACAATACCCACCGGCGTTTGCTCGCTTTTGATACAGCAGGAATAATGAGCAACGACAACACAACGGGTACTTTCTATGACAGCGACACCACGCCTGCCTCGTGGTTGGAGTGGCGGGGCATTGCTCTACAACCCTACAAGGCTGCTCGCATACGCTTGCAATTTATAGACACCATAAAAGGAACTTTTGCCGATACTGCTCAATTGTATTTGCCCGCCGAGTTTGCCATCAAGGAAGACTCTTTGGATAGGCGCAATAACATTGCTTTTGATTCTGTTGTTATTTTCTCAGATTACACAAAGTGGTCAAAGAAAAAAATAATCACGAGCGAATTAATGACTATGTTTAGCCCCAATGGCGATGGCATCAACGACTACTTTGTGATACAAGAATTGAACAACGCCAAGTTTGCCGATAACGAACTCATTATTTTTAATCGGCACGGCAGTGTGGTGTATCGGGCTAAGCCTTATTTGCAAACATGGGACGGAGATGGATTGCCCGATGGGGTCTATTTTTACCGCCTCAACCTTACGCTGGATGGCAAAAAAGAAGCCATTGTGGGGAGTATCGAAATTCGTAGAAAAAAACATTAACCAATTGTGGGTATCAATAGGTAATTATATTATGAATTATTGTAGGAACATAATGATTGTTTTGTTGGGTGGTTTGCTGCTTTTGGGCGAACCTGCTCACGCTGCATCTGTGCGGCGCTATCAAAAGCAAGCACGCAAACTGGAAGCGCACAGAGATTACAAAGGTGCTCTGCGCTTGTACAACACCATTATGACCAAAGGCGACAGCATTAGGGCAATGGAGGGATTTATTACCTGTTACCTTGCACTCAAAAAATACGACCAAGCGGAGTATTGGCTCAACCAGCGCGTTCACAAAAAAAATCCTTACGACTTTTATTATCCTTATGCAGAGGTGTTGATACACAACGAAAAATACGATGAGGCACGCCAACTCATTTTGCTTGACGGCAATGGGGAGCGCCAGCGTGCTCTGCGCGACTTGTGCGATAAAGCCCAAAACGCCATGGAGGCTGCCACCGAAAGCCGCGAGTACATAGTGCGCAACGTTGCCTCGCTCAACACCGCCTACGACGATTGGGGGGCAATGCCCTTGGGAAAATTTATTTATTATTGCAGCGACAGAACGGATTATCCAAATGCTGTTGATAGCACAGAGGCGGCGTTTACGCACCTTTGGGCAGCATCGCCTATTACCAAAAAAAATATTAATGGCAAAGATACTATTTACAACCCCACTATTGCCTTTGAATCACTGCGCATATTGCCTGCACCATTCAACGTAAGCGGCGCACACAGCGGCACTTTGTCCTATTCCCCCAAAAATGTAAAGGAAGTTTATTTTTCACAAAGCAATCGCTCTGTTAGCAAAAACGACAGAACCAACCATATCGTACTAAAAAATTTGGGCATTTACTCGGTCGTCAATGCGCTTCCTAATGGAGAGGAGGAGGCAGCGTCTAATCCCGCACTCACCTCATTTAATCATAATAGTATCGATTACTCTGTATCGCATCCTTGCTTCAATAGTGCAGGCAACATACTGTACTTTGCCTCCAATATGCCCAATGGATTTGGGGGCACCGATATTTGGTACAGCGAGCGTGTGGGCAACGGCTGGGGTGCACCCAAAAACTGCGGAGCCAACATCAACACAGCAGCCAATGAACTTTTTCCTACAATGGACAGCGAAGGCAAATTGTATTTTTCGTCCAACAGGCTTGGAGGCTTGGGCGGCTGGGATATTTATGAGGCAAAGGGGAGCAAAGACAAATGGAGCAATATAGAGGCAATGCCTTATCCCATCAATAGCAGCGGCGATGATTTTTATTTGGTAAAGATGCCCGACAATATGCGTGGCTTTTTTTCGTCCAACCGCATAGGAGGCAAGGGCGGCGATGATATTTATACCTTTGCGCCTCGAGATGATATAAAAGACCCTCTATGGATGGATGTTGCAACATCAGTGGACGTGAACAAGCCCTACTTGCCCGCTATGAAGCCCGTGAATGTAGCCAAAACGCAGTTATTTCCGGCGAGTATTCTCAATATCAAACCCATAGTAGTAGAACAAGAAAAGCCTGCAATTATTGCATCGGCACCCATCAACAGAGCCTTCACTGTGCAACTCACAGGAGCCGCCATTGATGCCAAATCGCAGGCAGGCATCAAGGGTGCCAAAATTTGTATTACGCGCAAAGAAACGCACGCCTCTGTTTGCAAACAAACCGATGCCAAAGGTTGGGCAATTTTTGACCTCGAAAATGATGCAGAGTACTATCTTTCGGCGTTCAAAAGCGACTACATTTCGCCGGCACTAACGCTCATCAATGCCGCCACCGTGATACCCGACAAGAGCCTGCCCATTGTGATGCAGCGTGCTGCGGGCGATGATTTTGTGAGCACCGATGCGATTCTCAAAAAAGAACAAAAAAAGGCTAAAAAGAAAACCCCCACCACAGTTAGGCGCAATCAAACAGAGTATCGCGTGCAGGTATTGGCACTTTCGAGCAAAAGCGATGTAGATTGGTCATATTTTCACAATTTGAGAAAATACTATCCGCAATTCAAAGTCCAAATGAACAAAAATAACGGTGTTAAGCGTTACACCTACGGCTCGTTTTCCAACGAATACGAGGCTTTGCGCTATATGAACAGATACCTCAAGTTGGGCTACGGCGGCAAAGACAAGGCTTGTTTTGTAACAGTGCACATCAACGGAGTGCACGTAGAAAATATCTACAGCGGCGGCTCTCGCCAACGAATGAGGTAACAAAACTATAATTATGAAGACATTAAACCGATTGTTGCAGTTTGCAAAGCCCTATTCACAGTATTGGCCACAATACGTTTTTTTTACCTTCTTTGGCACCATATTGGGAATATTCAATTTTGCTCTCATCAAACCATTGTTGGACATCATTTTTGACCCCAATGCAATGACCATTGTGCGGGAAAAGCCTCATGTTTCGCTGTCCATTGACTATGTGCTCAATATCTTTAATTACTATCTCACAGCAGTTGTGCAGCACTATGGCCGCATAGGGGCACTCGTTTTTGTTGCTGTTGCTGTTGTGGTGGCTTCGTTTTTGGCAAATTCATTCAAATATGGCGGGCAGCGCGTGTTGGCTACTTTGCGCACCAATGTAATTTACAACATTCGTACCGCATTGTTCAACAAACTTACACGCCTCAATATCAGTTATTTCAATCAACGAAAAAAAGGCGATTTGATGTCGGTACTTTCCAACGATGTAACCGAAGTGCAAGCCAGTGTGGTACAGTCTTTTCAAGTGGTGCTGCGCGAGCCGTTTTTGCTCATCGGCTACTTTGGCGTGCTGTTTTATATGTCCTATCAACTCACGCTCATTACCCTTATTGCCGTGCCTTTGTCGGGCGTGTTTATTGGCAAAATTACACACAAACTGCGCCATACTGCAAACGAAGCCCAATCGGTGTTAGGACAAATTTTGGCAGTGATAGAAGAAACCATTTCGGGCATACGCATCATCAAATCTTTTAACGGGCAAGAGTATGCTCGTCGCAAATTTGACAAGATTAACAAACATCAAACACGACTGCAACGGACTATTATCAACAAACAAGAATTGGCTACGCCAACGTCTGAATTTTTGGGAATTTTTGTGGCGATGATTGTGTTAATGGCAGGCGGTTGGCTCATTTTGAGCGGCAACACTTTTCTCTCTTTTAGCGGATTTGTTACCTACATTGCATTTTATTATCAAATTCTGCAACCCTTAAAAAGCATATCCAAAGCGTTTGCCGACATCAAAAAAGGTATGGCTTCGGCTGACCGTATTTTTGCTGTTTTGGATGCCGATGCTACGATAAAAAAAATTGCTCATCCGTTAGAAATAAAAGATTTTGAGCGTGAAATAAAATTTGTTGATGTGTCGTTTGCCTACAACGAAGAATTGGTGTTGAAAAACGTCAATCTTACTATTCCCAAAGGAAAAACTATAGCCTTGGGGGCATCATCGTTGTGGGCGCAGAAGGTGTGTGTGGGTTTATTTTTTGACTTGCCGGTAAAAGCACTCACTTTTACTGCCGTCAAAACCGACTACACCATTGTGGCGCAGGATACTCTCATTG
>BNTQ01000107.1 GCA_025996715.1 Bacteroidia bacterium
TTTGGAAGTTCGTCTTTAACCGAAATCCACTGTTGTGCCCAGCGTGCGCCGTCTGCAAATCCATTCACAGCACCATTTATGCAACCTGCATTATAGTCATCTCCTTCATAATTTGGAATCCCACAAGGGTAATTTGCTGCATAATCAATGCTTGCATGTTCAATATTTGTTTTCATAATTATTCATTATTAATTATTCATTATTCACTCCATAAAACCTCTCCGCCCCCTCCTCCCAAATGGTGAACGGCGCACCGCCACCGTACCTGCTCACAGGAAATGCCTTGTATCCCTCCACAAAAACCTTCACGTTAGCATCAAACTTGATGGCGCCAGCCACCTTGCCTGCCGGCTCACTGCCCGAAGCGTGCGAAATCAATACAAACAATTTGCCCTTGAAACCATCCCGCAAGCGCCTGTAATCGGCATACGTCATACCACTATATTGCAGGCTGTCTATTACCACTATATCGGGGCTTTTTTGACGCTCCAAACGTTCCAAAAGGCAAGTGGGCGTGTGAGCAGCATCGTGGCGGTGCTTATGCTGCACCATTTTCAAAACCTGTGCTATCAGTTGGCTCGTGGCGTGGTCATAAACAAAGCCATTGAGGTAGCGTTTCACTTGCTCTTTGAAGTATTGCGTTGTAAAAATGTCGTCTCTTATAGGCTCTTTGTCCAACAATATGAACCGCCTGCTCGCTTGGCTCATTCCCACCTCTGCGATGGATTTTTGCATCGTCAGGCTCAAGCCCTCCTCCAACGAGTCGTAGGCTACCCGCCCAAACTGCGACAGGTAACGGCACAGTTGCAACGCAAAACGTGTTTTGCCATTGCCGCTTTTGCCCCACACAATCCAACTACCCGCCATTTCGGGCTTGCCAAACGAGGCATCCCACTTCCCATCAAAGGGCATAGTTTTGGGCTTGTATCGCGCAACGTCTGATATGGATAGTGCTCTGCTCATTATTCACTATTACTTATTCTTAACTTCATCACTTCGGTGCGCAACCGCCGCAACGAACCGCCAGTTTTGGCATAAATCCGTTGCACATCATCTACACCGTTGGCAATAGCAACTTGCGATATTTGTTTGCGAACAAAATCCTCCAACGCATCCTTTCCATCAGGTGTTATCTTTTGGAAACGTTGTTGCAAGGTTTTCACACGCTCATCGTGAATCCCAAAACGGCTCAATATCTCTGCATAGCCAACCTTTTTGTATTCCAAATTTCGCATTAGTTTGTCACGCAAACCGTCGGCACCCATTCCGTACCACGAGCAAGCCCCTTCCGTAGCGTTCCAAATAGCCTTCACTTCAAGGAATGCATTGTATTTCAAGTCGCCAAACTCATCCAATATAATAAAAGGCTGGGGTATGCTCCGAAGATAAAACACCAAATCTGCGTACACGTCATCGTAACGACCTGTGTACCCCAACCCAAACTCTTTGGCAATAGCGCGTATCAACTTTTGCCGTGTTTTCACCTGACTGCAATCAATATACACGGCGTTCACGTGCTCTTTCACGTAGCAACGCGCCGTGTAAGTTTTGCCAATGTCTGTCATATCACACAGCATCACGCTCAGGTTGTTATTTTGGCAGGCATCCATTTGTGCGTAGATGTAGTTGTACACCGTTGTTTTGGCAGTTACCCACTCCGGAGCATCGCTCAACTGCACGTCCAATATACGCGCAATGCTTATCCACTTGGCATCCGACAGAACACTGTCATAATCGCCATTTTTCACGCGGCTGTATTGTGCCGAATTAATACCCAATGCCACTGACATCTTGGCATCGCTACCATAATTTTTGCGCCGATCGGCTATTGCCGACACAATGCGCTGTTTAACTTCATTTGTAATCATTTTTTTTGTGTTTTAAAGGTTATTAAATAGTGTTTTAATTATATCGAATCCAATGCATTTGCCACCACATACTCCTCTTCATAATCCCCATCATATCTTTCAGCCTCTTGCTCAAGGTATGTTTTCGGTCCGTCCGGCGTTACCTCCAACACCTCCACCTCTTTGTCATCCAAAATCCCCCATTCGCTGGTTGCCGAAATTATCTTTGCCTTGGGTAGCACCTCTGCCCCATCGCTCACCATCTTGTCAAACCGCGCCTTATATTTGTTTTGTACCAATTCTGCCACATCATCTTCCGCCGTCCGCTCATCTTTTGCCACTTGGTACTTCACCAACTTCGCACACTCGCACAGGTAGCGGTCGTTTTGCCACAGATAAACATTGTCAATGCTGCCATCGGCACCCACCAAGTAGTAGGCATCTACATCGTAGTTGTTGGGGGCTAATTTTTGGATGACCTTGGGAGTGGGTAGCATATACTTAACGCTCTGAACCTGCACGTACATATTGCGTTGTAGGCTGGTTTCGGTGTGTTCGCCTATGTAGCGGGTCAGTATGGAATAGTCTATCGGAGTAACATTGCGGTTGATGCGGGTCTGGAACACCTCCATACGGCTCTTGTCGGCAAAATCGGGGTCTTTCTTTTCCCAATGCTTACCAGCGTTGTAATCGGCTATTACCTCCAAGTCGTCGGCTACTATCTGCTCAAATGTGTAACTCTTGTTAGGTTCAAAAATGTACTCCGCTTTGTCCTCATCATACACCCGCGTATAATTGCTAATACTATTTTCTTCCAATTTACTGTAATGCCTGCCCACTCCGGTGTGATGCCGTTTTTCAAACGAATATTTCTTCACCCTATTAAAGTGCTCTGCGTACTTTTGCTGTGAATTTTGAGCCTCGCAAAAAGTGAAGTACGGAAATAGGATGTTCGCCTGTGCAAACGAATCCTTATATTTGCTCCAAATAGCATTTTCCACCTGTGCCTCGCGGGGCATACCGTAGCCGTTCACGCACAGGAACCGGAACATATCACGTATGCAGTCTATCAACAACTCATCATTTTTTTTGCGACCATAAGCCTTGCCTATCAACGCACCGCTGCAAACATCATAAGCGTAGTAGGCAAAAACGTGCCGCTTTTCGCCTTGTTGTTTGGGTAGCAAGCGTTGCAAGTCCACGTCATCAAAAGTTACCATTGACAAACTAAACTTCGGCTTATCCATCACGCTGTGGGGGCGCACAAGGTGGTTAAAGCGGTGTCGGTCCATACGCACACTGTCTATAATGGTTTTGTTTTTGGGATTGTTCAGGTAGTTCCAAACCGTGGCGCGGCTAATGGTTATGTATTCGCCTTTGGCATTCACAAAATCTTGGCGATTGAACAACTCCCCTGTTTTCATATCCACCACATCTTTGGTACCTGCCAAAAATTGTAGGTAATAGTCGCACACCCATTCTGCGTAGGGCTTTATATCCATCACGCAAATGCCCAATAGCAAGCGTTCTACCAACTCCGTTACCTTGCGCGTGTGCTGGTTGCCATAGTTGCGGTGGATGAGGCTGGAATAACCCTCTTTTTGATACCTATTAAAGCAGTCGCGCAGCCGCCGCTCGTTGGCGGGCAAGGTGTGGTTCATTTTGTTGCGGTCGATGGCGTTCACCGTTTGGGCAAGCCACTGCCATTCGTTCACATTTTTGTAAATCCCACGCACTTTGCGCATCGACCGCTTGTCTTGCAGCAATATCCGCATCGCGTTGAGCACCTGTGCGTTGGCATAGTATTCAAAAACACGCTCTTTTTTGCGCCCAATCAGTAGGTCGCCGCTTGGTAATTGGTAGTGTGTAAAATACTCCATTGCAGCATCGTCGGGCACTATCAGGTTCATTATCTCATTCTGTTGTATCATTGTGCGAGGGTTGCACTTCAAGGTACTTTCTATTTGTTGCTTCCACTTATCAGACAACGAATCATAATTTACCAAAGCAGGCGTAGCACGGCACCCGCGCCGAACAACATTTAATTTACCACGTTGTACCATCACATTATAGTTGTTATAGGTAATAAATCCCATCTCCACCAACGCAGACGATTGTACGCAAAAATTATTATTGTGATACTCAAACATTGTCAATTATTAATTAATAATTAATTTTGGTTCCCGTTCCGGTCTCGCTCCGGACGCCAACCAACGCTCATAACATTGTCGGTACGGGAATTTTGCTTATCTTTGCGGCTACAACCACGTTTTCACAAAAACAAGCATTATTCATTGTTACTATACTTTGCCATATACAACTGCCTCACCCGCTCTGCTATCACTCCGCGACCATTGTGCCGCAATGCCATAATCACAGTTTGCCGAGTGCATCCCGCCAACTTCGCCAATTCATTCTGGTAACCACGAGGCGGAATTATTATTTTTATACTATTATTTTCTGTTGATTGTTCAAATAGTAAGTATTGAGGTGCTATCTCGCGTATCTTATTCGATAAATCACTTTTCGTCCTATCGCGCAAAGCATCTCGAACAGCCTGCATACTAACGCCAAAATGTGCAGCAATATCTCGCGTAGAATAAATGTATTTTTTCATTGTTAATTGTTTTTTGTATATTTGTCGCCGTTTTACATTTTGATAATGCGACAAAGATATAAAGTGTTTTCTTTATATCCAAATTTTTGATAAAGATTTTTTATTATTTTAAACTATGGAAGGAAAAGAAGTCCGAAAAATACTGAGAAACAATGGATTCTCTTTAAAGGCTATTGCAGACTTGATGGGAGAAACTCCCCAAAATCTCAATTCTATGCTAAATGCTCAAGATATAAAGACAGGCGTGGTTGAAAAAATTGCAGAGGCAATAAAGAAACCTCTTTATTTTTTCTTCCCTGAAAAGGTTGAATTGATGACTGATAAGGAGATAGAGGAACAAGACGCGATGTTGCGAGATGCACCTGTCCCCAAGGTCCCCGCAGTCTCCAAATCCCCCCAGAAGGTATCCGCTCCCGCACCACAGGGCATCCCATTGGTAGAGTTCAACGCTGCCGCAGGCTTAGGCAACGAAGTATTTGGCTTCACCGAGCGGGACGTAAAGGAATACTACCAGGTACCCAAGTTCTCTGCCCTCAAAGTAGATTTTATGATAGAGGTATATGGCTCCTCTATGCAGCCCAAGTACAATAGCGGCGATGTGGTAGCCTGCCGCAAAATCCATCAGGATACCTTTATTCAGTGGGGCAAGGTATATGTGTTGGCTACCCGCGAGCAGGGTTTATTGGTCAAGCGCATCAATCCCAGCACCCGCCCAGACTGCCTCCTCGCCGTCAGCGACAACGAAAACTACAAACCTTTTGATATTCCCCAAGAAGAGATATTGGATGTTGCCCTCGTGGTGGGTGTAATAAGGTTAGAGTAGCACTGCTTTGTACACCAAAAACACCCCCTTTTTTATTGCCCTTGTGGCTTGCATTTTTGCTAAAACTCAAAAAATGCGCTAAAACCGTTACTACATAACGGTTTTCGTATAATTTTCGTGTTTCAAAAAAGTTGTATTTTGTACCACTAAAAAAGTGCAAAACGGCACTTTTTGCACTGTTTTTTTGCAGTTTGTACCTAAAATGTAGTAGTTTTAAAGTGTTTTTTGTATGCCCATTTGTATGTCCATTTGTATATCCATTCCAAAAAATCGCCTTTTTTCCGTTGTTTTTTGGGCACAAAAAAACCGCCTTTTTAGGGCGGTTTTATAGTATGTTATTGCTATCGTCTTATGGGTGTATGTAGTATGCTTTTGTCTTATTTTATGCGGTTTTGTGGCTATTATGTAAGGTGTATTTAATCAATATTCAACTTTTCACCCACTATTGTATTGGGTCAGTCAAAAAAATGCAACTAAAATCCAAGCAAATTTAACTTTTTGAACGTTTTGTTTTGTTTTACCAATCGGCAAAAATCATTCGTAACTCGTTGAAAATCAGGCAAAAATATAGTGTTTTTCTGTGTGTTTAAAATGTACAAAATGTTTTGTGCCCCATACAAGCCGCGCAGGTGCGCTCAAACCCTGGGAGTACCAACAAATTTTGGAACGCTACAAGTGGGGAATTATCATTCACGCCCACAGCAAAAAAATCACTCAAAGCGTGTCGTTGGCTATTGAGAGCAAGGCGTTTTGCGATGGATATTATTTTGCGCTGGCTTTCAACGATTGCAGTTTGTGCGCCCAATGCGCAGGCAACACAGGGCAACCCTGCCGCCACCCCAAGCGTGCGCGCCCCGCATTCCACAGCGTAGGCATCGACGTATTTGCCACCGCCCGCAAATTTGACCTCCCCATCGAAACACTCTCCGCGCCCGACGATGAGCAAAATTGGTATTCGGCAGTGTTTGTGGAGTAGTTTTGTAAAGTCGCAACCGATAATTGTGTTGTGGCAAAGGTTCTAAGAATTATTTTCTCTCAAAATTACGCTGCAAAAATACACTTTTCTCCAAAAAAAACAAATTATTTGCCACTTTTAAGTACGACTTTGTGAGTAGAAGCAAAGGTAAAAACAGCAACTTTATACCCCCGATTTGAAACAAAATGATTATCATTTTGTACTTTTTGGATTCTAATGGTCAAAAAGTAGGATTATATCCACCGCACCAGCGCAAAATCTTGGCGATGGGGTAGCAATTCGTTCTTGGCAAAAAGGCGAATGCCTGCAAAGTAAGCACCCGGTTGCTCCGGCATGGGGGCTGCCGAATAAGTAACCACACTGCCTTTTTGTGAAATGCAAGCGAGGGGTATTTTTCTGCGAATTTTCATTTTGTCATTCACGGCTTCGGCAAGCACCAACTCTACGCCCACATCACTACTGTCGAGAGAATCGATGTCCAATTGCACCGATATTTCGTAATTCTTGCCCAACATAATTTGCTTTGTGGATTCATTAAAACGTTGTGCCGACAACACTTCGATGCTGTCCCACAAGCGGCTCACTTTGCGTTTCCACTCGGTTATTTCTTTTGCAATTTGAAAATTATTTTTGCTCAAAGCAAGGTGTCGTTGGCTCAATTTGCTGTAAAAACGGTCTTCGTAGTCCTGCAACATACGGTTGGTGGTGAAGTTGGACGCCACTTTGGCAATAGTGTTTTTTATCGTATCAATCCACGCTTTGGGCAATCCGTTTTTGTCGCGGTCGTAGAAGGTGGGTGCTATTTCATTTTCGATGAGACTATACAAAGTTTCGGCATCCAACTCGTCCTGAAAGTTGTCGTCGTCGTAGGCGCGCTCCATAGGTAATGCCCAGCCTGCACCTTTTTGGTAGCCTTCGACCCACCAACCATCGAGCACCGAGAGGTTCATCACGCCGTTCATCACTGCTTTTTCGCCGCTGGTGCCCGATGCCTCCAAGGGGCGCGTGGGGGTGTTCATCCAAACATCCACGCCCTGCGTCATTTTGCGGGCGATGCGAATGTCGTAGTTTTGCAAAAAAACAATTTTACCCAAAAACTCGGGACGTTTTGAAATTTCTACAATCATACGAATCAAGTCTTGGCCTGCTTTGTCGGCGGGGTGCGCCTTGCCGGCAAATACAAACTGCACGGGCATTTTGGGATTGTTGACCAAAGTGTTGAGGCGGTCGAGATTTTTGAACAACAAATGTGCGCGTTTGTAAGTAGCAAAGCGGCGGGCAAAACCTATGGTCAAAATATCGTCGCGCAGTGTTTCTTTGATTTCCACCAACTGGCGCGGGGTGTGGTAATTGAGCGTTTTGCTAATGCTAAAACGATGGCGAATTTCTTTGACCAATTTGCCGCGCAATTTGTTGCGGATGTTCCAAATTTGTTCGTCGGGCACTTCATAAATTTTGTCAAAACAAGATTTATCGTAGTGGTGTGTTGGAAATTCGTTGCCAAATACTTTTTCGTGCACGTCTTTCCAAAGACCCGACGTCCACGTTTCGTAGTGCACGCCGTTGGTAACGTAGCCAATGTGAAGTTCTTCGGGATAATAGCCGGGCCACAATCCTTTGAGAATGTCGCGGCTCACTTCGCCGTGCAGCCAACTCACGCCGTTCACTTCTTGCGAACAATTGCAGGCGAGATTGCTCATCGAAAATTTTTCGTTGGGGTCGTTGACATTGATTTTTCCCAATTTTATCACTTCCTCCCAGGTGGTTTTGAGGCGGGCGGGATAGTGCGAAATGTAGGTGCGCAACATCCCTTCGTCAAAGGCGTCGTGCCCTGCCGGAACAGGCGTGTGCGTGGTAAACAGCGATGATGCGCGGGTTACCTCCAAGGCTTCGGTGAACAATAAATTGTGGTTTTGAACATACTCGCGCACGCGCTCCAAGCCCATAAAGGCGGCGTGTCCTTCGTTGCAGTGATACACATCGGCTTCGATGCCCAATTTGCGCAACGCGCGAATGCCGCCTGTGCCCAATATCAATTCTTGCTTCAAACGATTTTCCCAACTGCCGCCGTAGAGTTGATGCGTGATGGGGCGGTCTTCGGGCAAGTTGTCTTCAAAGTCGGTGTCGAGCAAATAGAGTTCGGTGCGCCCCACATCGGTGCGCCATATACGCGCATATACATTGCGCCCGGGCATAGCAATAGCAATGGTTTGCCACACTCCATCGGCATCGCGCACAGGTTGGGCAGGTATTTTCATAAAATCCTGCTCGTCATATTGCGCCTCTTGCGCTCCGGTGGCAGAGAGTTTTTGGGTAAAATATCCGTAGCGGTAGAGCAATCCCACGCCTACCATGGGCACGTTTTTGTCGCTGGCTTCTTTCAAATAATCGCCTGCCAAAATTCCCAAACCACCCGAATAAATTTTGAGCGAAGTGTGCAAACCATACTCCATACTAAAATAGGCAATTTTGTAGTCGTTTGCCGAAGATGGCTCAGGTATTGGTTTTCCGTAATCGGCATTGCCCAAATGAGTGAGCATTCGCGGCGATTTTTGCTCCATATAAATG
>BNTQ01000108.1 GCA_025996715.1 Bacteroidia bacterium
GTAAGGGTTTGGTTGTCGCCGGTGGGCAAGGGTGTCCACGCATCTTTTTCAAACATCCGTCCCACCGCAAAGTTTGCCAATCGCAAACCTACTGTTCCCACAAACATTCCGTTGCCCCAGCCGCCCGAAAGTTCTATTTGGTCGTTGGGTTTTTCTTCTACAACGTAGGTCAAGTCCACAGTTTCGTTGGCGGGATTGGGCACGGGTTTCACGTCCAATTTTTCGGGGTCAAAGTTGCCCATTTGAGCCAAGTCGCGGATAGAGCGCACGATGTGGGTTTTGCTAAACAAGTCGCCCGGGCGGGTAAACAACTCACGGCGAATGACGTGCTCGTTGGTTTTGGTATTGCCTTGAATGTAGATATTGTCAATAGTTGCCTGCTTGCCTTCGTAGATGCGCATTTCGAGGTCAACAGAGTCGCCCTCAATTTTTACTTCCACCGGTTGCACATTAAAAAACAGGTAGCCATCGTCCATATACATTGTGGTTACTGAGTTATCTTCGGTAAGCAAACGTTTTTCCATAGTTACTCGGTCATATACATCGCCTTTTTGCACGCGCAATATATTGGTGAGCATCTGCGAGGGATAGCGGGTGTTGCCTGTCCACGTAAGGTTGCGGTAATAATACTGATTGCCTTCGTAAATTTTGTACAAAATGCCCACGTGTTTTTTATCAATGTCCCACACCGAATCGCCGATAATTCGGGCATCTCTGTAACCT
Organism: Bacteroidia bacterium; assembly: GCA_025996715.1. Lineage (GTDB taxonomy): Bacteria > Bacteroidota > Bacteroidia > Bacteroidales > UBA932 > BNTQ01. The sequence goes on from BNTQ01000108.1 coordinate 724, forward strand.
CTTTCTTGATAAAATTCTAAGATATTGTTTTTGTCCTCGTCCAATTCTTTGTCAATGTATTTTGACGATCGCCAAAAGGTGTACCAACGCTGGCGTTGCACCTTTTTTTGTGCGCCCCGCAGTTGCGACGATTTGATTTTTTTGTTGCCCGTAAACTCAAATTCTTTGACCCGCATTTTATTTTTTTTATCCACCTGAAAATAGAGGCGGATACCGTTGGCAATGACCGAATCGTTGGTAAATCCCACTTTTACTTCCACATTGCGAAAGCCTTTTTCGATGTAAAACTTTTTGATGAGGTCAACCGACCTATTTTGCACAAATTCTGAGAACTCAGAGCCGCGCCGTAGCGATAGTTTTTCTTTCAAATCATCTTGGTCGCCTTTTTTGACACCCTGAATGCTGTAACCCACAATGCGGGGACGTTCTTTGAGGTAAATTTCCAAAAAAATGCGGTCGCCTTCTACTTTTTTGGCATTCAATTTCACGTCGGCAAACATACCGTTTGCCCACAATTTTTTCATTGCCATTGCGTTTGCCTCGCTGGGGATAGTAATGGTATCGCCGCTCAGCAAGCCCGAAATGGCAATAATTTGGTCGGTGTTGTAGTACTTTACCCCCGCCACGCTAACGTCGGCAATCACGTACTTTTTGGGTGCGTTAAAACTGGTAGGGATGTCCACCATTTCGTCCTCAATAGAGGCGGTATCTACATTTTCTACTATTGCCTCTTGCGCTGCCATAGTGCCACAAAGCAATACAAAGAAAAAGAAGAGAAAGTGTTTATTCATTATGTCGTAATGTGTTGATGTCAAATGAGTTACAAATTTACAAGGGGTCAATATCTTATCTATCAATGCAGGGTATCACGTAGTCCAACGATGCGCCCAGCATAATGAGGTCGGCAATTTTTTCGTCGGCGGCAATGGCTTTGAGCGCACCCACCAACACCAACGACGGCGAGCGGAACTTGACGCGGTAAGGCGTTTTTTCGCCCTTGCTGGTGATGTGCACGGCAAATTGTCCGCGTGCATTTTCGACTCGCTGAAAAAAATCGCCTTCGGGTAACTTAATCACAGCCTTGGTTTTGGCAGCATAGTCGCCCTCCGGAATGTTGTCCACCAACTGCTCAATGATGCGCAACGACTGCTCTATTTCGTCCAAACGGATGATGTAGCGGTCAAAAGTTACGCCGCCCGAGCGCAGCACTTCGTCAAAATTCACTTTGCCATAGGCGGCATAAGGTTCTATTTTGCGAATATCGTTGTGCCAACCCGATGCGCGTCCTGAGGGACCTGTTGCCCCCAGCGAAATGGCTTTTGCCTCACTCAGGTAGCCCACGTCCTTCATACGTCCGCGTGCAATGGGATTGCCGGTGAACAAGAGGTGGTGCTCTTTGAGCATCTTGCGCATATAGGGAATAAATTCTTTGATTCGTTTTTGAAAATTGGGATGAATATCGTTGACAACGCCGCCAATCAGGTTGTAGTTTGCCATGAGGCGGCCGCCGCAGGTTTCTTCAAAAATGTCCATAATTTTTTCGCGGTCGCGCATCCCATACACGAAAGCGGTGATGCTGCCCATATCCATACACATACAGCCCCAGCCCAAAAGGTGAGAGGCAATGCGGGTGAGTTCGTCAAAAATGGTGCGGATGTAGTGGGCACGCTCGGGCACTTGCAACTGCAAGGCTTTTTCGCAACAGAGACACAGCGCGTGGCGATTCATGGTGTCCGAAAGGTAATCCAAGCGGTCGGTGAGATGCAGTATCTGCGGGTAGGTATAACGCTCGCACATCTTTTCGATGCCGCGATGAATGTAGCCAAAAACAGGGTCTATCTTTTTAATTTGTTCGCCCTCCAACGACACGCGCAAGTGCAACACGCCGTGCATTGCAGGATGCTGGGGACCAAAGTTGATAACATATTCGTCCGCTTCAAACAATTGTTTTACCTCTTCGGTTTTTGTGCCCATTGTGAGCGTTACCGAGGGCACGCGCTCCATATCCTCAATGCGTTCATTTTCGAGTGGAATGGGGTTGATGGCGGGGTCGGCGTTGTAGTCTTTGCGCAGGGGATAGCCTTTCCAATCCTGCCGCAAAAATATGCGCCGCATATCAGGGTGATTCACAAAGCGGATGCCAAAATAATCATACACCTCGCGCTCATACACCGATGCCGAATCCCACAGGTCGCACACCGACAAGAGTTGGGGCTGCTCGCGGTTAGCAGTGCCGGTCTTCAAAGCCAACACCTGCGCAGGCTGCGCCGATGGCGAGAGGTAGTAAATCACGCCCAAGGTGTCGCCATAGTCCATCCCCACGATGTCTATGAGGTAGTCAAATTTTTGCTCACTATCATAGCGCAAATAGCGGGCTACCTCATAGCATTTGTCGGCAGGCACAGTAACCACCATCCGCCCCTCCTGGCTGTCCACCGTAATCTCACGGCTAATGGATAAAAGTTTTTCTTTCATAAATCAATTATTTTCTATCGTAAACTTTGCATTTCGCAAAAGTTGTATGCTATTGTAATTGGCTACATTTGCAAAACCAAACTGCCACAGCGAATAAATATCTTCTCGTTTTTCAAAGTGAGGGTTATTCAATTTCTTTGATTCCATTCCATAACATATCTCGTCCAGAATAATTCCAATAACGAATATCTTGTTCAATAAATAACCACTTCAAAACGGCAAGGATTAAATCACAAGGTAGCCCCGATGAAAAAGATAACTTGTTCGTTTCTGTGTAATCTATATCATTGGTACATCTATAAACATCGTTCATAAGATTAAACAATTTTTCATATTCGGGATAGTTCTCTTCTGCTTTTATAGCAAGGTCATAAAAAATATCTTCGTGTTTTGGACGGTTTCGTCCATTTCCGTCAAAATCAATACTTTCTACACAAACTATAAAGTCAAATCCATTGTACAAGTTTGCTGGACGACGCAAAAAAACTCGGTTGCCATCACCTAACGTCTCCACATAATATGTGTATTTGGACGCCAAATTTCCCCTCCCAGAACCGTATTCTTCTTCTGATAACTTATTTACAACACGCATACGAACATCGTTTCTGTTACCGATGTTACTGAAAGATTGTGTAATTACATACTCTGCCATAATTTTATTTGTTTATAAAATTGAAAGCCAAGGTTCGTGGTTCATACCGATAATTTGTTATGAGTAATTCACTAATTTTTCCTCGCTTTTCGCCATTGCAATTTACCGCTCTATTTGCCGAAACCTTAAATATATTATATCCCAAATAGGCTGTTTCAAAAAACGTATCATTCACATTTTCGTTTGTGGGGTCAGAGTTGGAAAGCATCAACTTTGCTCCTTTTTCGCGGTCTAATTTTTTAAAAAAAGAGGCTAATTCTATTTGTTCTTTATCTCTAAAAACAGTCCCTGTATAGGTTGTAAAACTTGCCGTAGCACTAATAGGACGATAAGGCGGGTCAAAATACACAAAACTATTCTCATTTATTTTATCCCAACAACTTGTATAATCGGCTTGTACAATTTCTGCATTTTTCAATGTTTTGGATACCGCCATAATGTTTTGCTCATCACAAATAGCGGCTGTTTTGTATTTTCCATAAGGTACGTTAAATTCTCCTCGTGCATTCAACCGAAAAAGCCCATTAAAACAAGTCTTGTTCAAAAAAATAAATTGTGCAGCCCGCGACACCCAATTATCCGACATCTTTTTGTAATTGACTTCAAACCGCTGCAAATTAAAGTGTTGCCTAACGGATAAAAACAAATCATTGCGCTTGTCTTGTGCTGTTGCATCGTACTCTTTTTGATATTGTTCCAAAAAATCCAACATATCAGCAGGGCGTTTTTGTACAACTTGGTAAGTCAAAATCAAATCTTTGTTAAGATCGGAAAGATAAGCATTTTCTATTTTAATTTTTTGAGAAAGTGCAAAAAACAACGCCCCGCCTCCCACAAATGGCTCTATATAATTTTTTATAGCACCCTTTTTGAGTTCTTGGGGATAGTACTCCTCCAATTGTCCTAACAACTGATTTTTACCTCCCACCCATTTTATAAATGGTTTTGCTTTGCTCATAATGTATTGTATATCAACAATTTCAGCGATTTTACCGTTTTTTACTACTCATTTCCGGTTGCTTGGGCAAGTCAAAAAAGTCTTGCACTTTTATTTTGCGTGCCATTTGCATCATACCGTAGAGCATTGCATCGGGGCGGGGTGGGCAGCCCGGAACAAACACATCCACCGGAATAATTTCGTCAACCCCTTGCACCACGTGATAGGAATCTTTGAAGGGACCGCCGCTCACTGCGCAGCCGCCTATTGCCATCACGTACTTGGGCTCTGCCATTTGGTCGTAGAGGCGTTTGAGCACAGGCGCCATTTTGTGCACAATGGTGCCGCACACAAAAATCACATCGGCTTGACGCGGGCTGTTGCGCGTAACTTCCCAACCAAAGCGGGCAAAGTCGGCGCGGGCTGCGCCCACGCACATAAACTCAATGCCGCAACAACTTGTAGCAAACGTGAGCGGCCACACCGAATTGCTGCGCCCCCAGTTGATGATATCGCTGATGGTGCCCACCACAATGTTTACGCCGTTTTTGCGCAATTCGTCCACGTAGGCTTCGAGGCTTTCGTTGTCGCCAAAATCCTCGTATTTCATATTGGGGATAGTGATGTCTTTTACTTCCATACCAAAACTCCTTTTTTCCAAGCGTATGCCAATCCCAATGTAAGTACTATCAAAAAGAAAAGAACGCAAACCAAACCTTGCATTCCTGCGTTTTTGGTAATTACTGCCCAAGGAAACAGCATTACAGTTTCTACGTCAAATACTAAAAATAAAATTGCAAACAAGTAGTAGCCCGACCTGAACTGCACCCACGAATTGCCCCGCGTGGGAATGCCGCATTCGTAAGGCTCGCCTTTGAGCGCGTTGTTTGAATGAGGCGAAATAAATTTTGCGATAAGCAAGGCAGCAACTACCAAAACCAAGGCAGCCAACAGCACCACCAGAAATAATGCAGAATTTGTCATCTAAAATTTAATGTATAGTTTCTAAAAAATGTACTATTTTGTTTGTAACTAATTGTAAATCAATAATTTACATATATTTTTATAGATTATGCCGCTAAAAAGCAAACAGCAAAGGTAACAAAATTATCATTACAATTCCAAAAACTACCTGCAAAGGCAATCCCACTTTCACATAATCCATAAAGGTGTAGCGCCCTGCCGACATGACCAAAGCGTTGGGCGGAGTCGAAAATGGGCTGGCAAAACACATACTTGCCGCCACCGTTACGGCAAACAAAAATGGGATGGGGCTAACGCCAACCGCCATCGCCGCCTGCAACGCAATGGGGGCAAACAACACCGCCGTTGCCGTGTTGCTAATGAACATCGTGAGCAGCGAAGTGCCAAAATAAATTCCCGCCATCAAAATGTAGGGACTGTAGCCTCCCAAACTATTCACCAAACCATCGGTAATGAGCGCCACCACGCCTGTTTTTTCCAATGCGATGGACATCGGCAACATACTGCCAATGAGCACTATGCTTTCCCAATTGATGGTTTTGTAGGCATCTTCCACATTGCGAAAACAACCTAACAGCGTCATCAAAATGGCTGCAATGATGATGCTGGCTACGTTGGGGATGAGTTCAAACACCATCGATAGCACCATCAGCAGCATAATGATAGCCGCCACAGGGGCTTTGTTTCCAACGGTTTTGGGGGCTTCTTTGAGGGGCTGCCCCACCACCACCCACGAGGTAGAATCGTCCGACAAACGCGCGATATTTTTCCATTCGCCTTGCACCAAAAGTACGTCGCCGGGCTGCATTTTTTCGTCTCGCAGGTCTTGCAAAATATAGTTTTTTTGTCGTTGTATGCCCAAAATGTTTACTTTGTACTTGGGGCGAAATCCCGAATCTTTTACAGGAACGTTCACCAACTTCGAGTTGGGCATCAATATCACTTCGGCAATGCCAATATCGTCAAAGCGAATTTTGCCCGAAAACGTAGGTGCCGCCTCTTCGTTGGACGATGCGTCCATCAATTCCAATTGAAGTTCCGTTGCAAATTGGTGCACTTTGGCAAAATCGCCCGACACATACAAAATATCATCCTCTACAATGATGGTGTCGGCGTCGGCTATTTTTTGGTCAAAATGGCTCGACTTAAAAACCATAGTGTTGCTCACTTTGCGGCGTATTTCGACCACGTGAATACCATACTTGGAGGCGATTTCCAAGTCCTGCAGCCGTCTGTTCACGGTCGGCGAATGCTTGCTTGCCTTGACCCGAAATAAATTGTTTGCCAAGCGATATTCTGCCACCAAGTCTTTGAGCGATTTTTCTTTCTTTTTTCCTTGCTCTTCTGCGTTGTGTTTGACCAACAATTTGCTCAACGGCATTAGCCCCACAACCCCCAATAGGATGCACGCAATGCCCACAGGTAGGAACGAAAAAAATGACAATCCTTCCATTCCTGCATCTTGCAACGTGCTTTGAATCACCAAGTTGGGAGGTGTTCCTATCAGCGTGAGCATTCCGCCCATACTGCTGGCAAATGCCAATGGCATCAAAAACCGCTTGGGGCTTACGTTGGCGGTGGTTGCCATACTCACCACAATGGGCAACATAATTGCCACCGTGCCCGTATTGCTAACAAAACCGCCCAACACAGCCGTTCCCAAAATGATAAAGATGAACATTTTGGTTTCGCTATTGCCCGCCAAATGGAGAATTTTCCCGCCTATCATTTTTGCCAATCCTGTTTGAAAAATGCCGCCGCCCACCACAAAAAGCCCAATCATCATAATGAGAACGGGGTTTGAAAAGCCAGACAGCGCCTCGCTTGGCGTCAATATGCCAAAGAGCATCAGCAGCACCAATGCACCAAGCGCCACCACATCCGAGCGGATGGAGCCTTGTACAAAAAACACCATCGTTAGCAACAATATAAGGAGAGTAGTGAGCATTCTAAAAAAAACTAATAAGGCAATTTAACATCGGCTTCAAACATCCAGCAATCGCCATCCCACACAAAGGCATCGTAACTATCGTCGGGAAGGTAGAGTTGGCGGGCATCGCGCGGCGCACCGGCGGGCGGCAGCAATGAAGTAAAAATAATTTTTTTGAGCGTATTGTTATACTCCAATTTTATGACTGCTTGCGGGTTGTACTCAAACACCACGCGATTTTGTTTGCGGTTGCGCTGGTTAAAAATGGGTGCGCCAAACGCCAAGGTGTCTCCTGCAATGGTTGCCACGTCTATGATTTTTGAGCCAAAGGCGGCATTTGCCAAACGCAAGCCCAGCAGCGTGTAGTAGGTTTGTTGGCTTGCCTTGTTGTGTTGTTGCAGCACTTTGGTGTACAATGCTCCGGGCCATTCGTTGGGCAATAGTTTTTTTTGCAGTGTTAGTGCGGGCTGCTGTGTCATTTCACGCAATGGTATCACTTGCGGATGGCTGTCCCAGCGGTTTTTGCGCAGCATTGCAAAACCAAAAAAATACTTTTTGTCCAATAGCGGAACACTCCACGTGAATATCCGCAAACGCTTGTCGGGCGAGGTAATTTGATAAACGTAGGGCAAATTTTTGAAGGAGTATTTTGCTGCGCCCTGCAACTTTAATGTCTCTTCAAAGGCTTGTATAAATTCATCGTTCAAGGTTCGTTTTTCGGTGGTGTCCTGTGCATCGGCAACAGCACGCAGCATCACTCGCAGCATCTCCTCCTTCAACTTAAAATTAGTTTTTTTTGCAAAAGAAGAAGTTGGCACCAGCAATGCAACAAAGCATATAATTGATAATTTATAATTCATAATTTTTTAAGACAATAGAACATAGACAATTCTCAACTCTCAATTCTCAACTCTCAACTATTCAATAATGTACGGTTGCAGTTTTTGGGCTTGCTCTTGCGACAATATATTATTTTGTACCAATTCTTGCAAAGTGGTTTTTCCGCCCTTGTATTTGATGTGCTGCATCACGCCGCGTGCCGTGTAGGCTCCGCCGTAGGGGTGCAAACGCAATCTATCGGCTTCTTCGGTGGTC
>BNTQ01000109.1 GCA_025996715.1 Bacteroidia bacterium
GACCATAAGTCTCTGGTTTTCAACGAGTTATTAAATTAGATATTTTTTTAAAAATTGTCTAATTTAAACGTTGGTTTAAATTAGACAATTTTTGATTTTCATGCAGCCTTATTGGTTTAGTTTTTTTCTAATTCTGCTATGCGGGCGGTAAGTGCTGCGGCTTGGGCTGCGGCTTTTTCTTTTTCGGCTGCGGCTTTTTCTTTTTCGGTGGTGAGGGCTTGTTGCAATTGCTCGCGCTCGGCTTCGCCCTCACTTCTGCCCTCTATTTTGGCAGTTTCTATCGCGCTCTCCCAGCCCAATTTGAGGTCAAGCGCCTTGTCGTAAGAACGCTGCTCGCTACGCGACAAATTGTCGTAATCCAAAATTGCACGAACTTTGTCTAAACCTAATGCCGTAAAACTATCTTCAACGCGGTTGTTTTTCAAATAATAAATCCACTCGTCAAGCGTGTTCTTGGCAACATCGTTGAAATTCGTTACATCCAACAAATAGTATTCAGGATGCAAATCGCCTGCCTCTATTTTGCCAAAAGCCTTTTGCTGATTGGCAGTAAGCGTCAATATCTTGCCCGTATGCACACCCTTGAAATCGGTTTTGCCGTGATAAATATATTCGTTATCATTATGAAATTCTTTGAAAAAAATAATGCTGATAGAGTATATCTTTCTTATTTCCTTGTACGGATTACCTTGTTGGATGAAGTCAAAGATATTGCGGCTAACACCAAAAAGCACGCGCAACAGATAATCTATTTCAAACTGATATTGCACTTCAATAATCATCAACTCGCCCGTCGCATCCACTGCCAAAATATCTACCCGTGTCTGTTTATCGCCTACCTTATCTTGCTGGCTCTCGCTTTCAAGGATGTTTTCTATCTTTATCCGTCTGCCCAACAATTCGCTCAAAAAGCCCTCCAAAATATCGTAGTTGGCTTTTTGGCGCAGCAAGCGTTTGAGCGCGTAGTCAAATGACAATACGTAGCGTGCTTCTTTGATATGGGTTGAATTTGACATATTGTGCTTGTCGCTAAACGTTGTTACAATAACGTGGCTACAAAGGTTAAAAAAGAAAATGATATTACAGATATTTAATGGTAAAAATTAGAGAAATTTTAAGATTATTTAACTCTAAATCGTCTGAACTGTGATTTTCGTATGATTTTTTTGATTAATATGATTTCATATAAATCGGTTAATGTTTTTTTTGAGGTGCTATTTAGCCCGTAGGGCTTGCATATCAATAGAAAAACATTTGGCAACCGTTGTTATTGCGCGCGGACAGCAACTGTTTTTCAAGGCATTGTCCTTGCACCGCGCGCCATTATGCGGCGGTTGCGTTTTTCCGTAGCAATAAAACCTCACAACTTCACAATCTCGCGCAGCAGTTTGTAGCCGGAGTTGCTGGCGTTGAGTATGCTGCCGCTACGCAAATGTACGTGGTATTTTTCCTTTTCGTAGAGTTCAATTTTCACAATGCGTTCCACGTTCGCAATAAAAGAGCGGTGGATGCGCACAAATTGTTTTTGAGGCAGGTTGCTCTCAAAGTATTTCATTGTTTTTTCTTTCAAAAAAACGCCATCATCGGTGTGCAAATTCACGTAGTCGGCATTGGCTTCAATGTAGTCTATTTTGTCCACCGGAACAATGTGGATTTGGTGCAGGCGTTTCACCGCAATGCGTGTGAGCGACTCGGTAAAAGCAATGTCGCTGTGGGGCAAGGCGGGCAATGAGGGTGCCACTGCGGTGTCGGCACTTTCAATTTTTTGCACTGCTTTTTGCACCGCAGCATCAAAACGTTCTTGCGAATAGGGTTTGAGCAAATAGTCGATAGCATTTTGCTCAAAAGCGCGAATGGCATATTGGTCGTAGGCAGTCGAAAAAATAACTTGGGGGGCTTTGTCCAACAATTCGAGCATCTCAAAACCTGTGAGTTTGGGCATCTGCACATCCAAAAACAGCAGTTGCGGCTCCAATTCTTTAATCAATTTTATGCCGTCAAAGCCATTGTCGGCTTCGCCCACAACCACTATGTTGGGATAGTTTTGTAGATAATGCTTAATGAGTTGCCGCGCAGGCGCCTCGTCGTCAATAATGATTACATTCATCTGCAAAGGAGTTAAGTATTTTTAAACAGCCGCTACATATTCGTTGCGCAGCCCTTCTATTTTGTCCCGCAATTGTTGTGCACCTTTTTTGTCCAAAGCCTTTTGGTCGGAGATTTCAATAAATAGGCTTTGAATGTCTTTTATTTTCTTTGCAACAGGTTGTATATCAGCATTTTGTGAAGCGTTGAGCAAATCCAACAAGGTGTTGAGCGAGGTCAATTGCCGGGCAACAATGGGCAATAAATTTTCGGCATTTTCGCTTGTGGTGGCCAAATATGTGGCAATGTACATTCCCTCTATCCAAGTGCCGGCAAGCACTAACAGCGACACATCGTCTTGCCCGTTGTTGACCAAAAAACTGTAGGTGTCGTCAAATGAGCGCGAAATAATGCTAATTACCGTGTCTTTGTTATCAATGTTTTGCTCAATTTGCTGAATGAGCGAATTGTTGATTTGCGTAGAAATGTGGAGGTCATTGGTGAGCGTGTGCAAGGCTTTGATGTAGTTGCGAGTGGCCTGCTCCAAATTGTAGGTGCTCACATAAGCCAAATCGGCACCATAAATACCGATATTGACGGCTTTTTTGGCATCGGTCAGGTAGGTGTCCACATTTTCCATGGGGTTGGTAATACCTATCACAAAGGCAGCGCCAGCCTCGTTTATCAAACGAGTTACCTCATAGGCTGTGGGGATAGGATAGGTAGTTGGAGCCTGCTCCACAGCAGATTTTGTGCGAAGATTTTTTGGCTGCTTGCCGCCGCAAGCACCGCACATCAACAGTGCCGCAAGGCACACTGATAAAGGAATAGAAAGAAATGTTTTCATAATAAATAATGTTTGTTAAGGTTTCAAAGTAATTGACCACAAATGTACTACATTTTTTTGCAAAATGACTTATATTTTTGAGTGCATCTATTTTTTGGCAGGCGATTTGTACCGAACATTGCCCACAAAAGGTTTGTCGTTTGGAGCGTGGTGAAAAGCGTAGTAGAGCAAAAAAACTCCCGCCAGCACCAATGGCACGCTCAGCAATTGCCCCATATCCAATCCTATGGCGTTGCGCACAACGGTATCCACATTGCCATCCTGTGTTTCCTTAATAAATTCAACGAGTATGCGAAATCCAAATATCAATATCATAGCCAGCCCAAACAAAAATCCGCTGCGGTTGCGCAAGGTTTCTCGTTTTTTGTAAATAAAAAACAGCACACAGAAAATGAGCAAGTAGCCCAGCGATTCGTAGATTTGCGTGGGGTGTTTGGCAATGATTTCGCCATTGCGTGCAAAAATAAAGCCCCACGGCATAGCGGTTGGCACGCCATAAATCTCAGAGTTCATCAGGTTTCCCAAACGGATGGGAAAACCTGTGAGTGCCACCACTATCACAATGCGGTCGAGCAACCACAAGTAGCGCATTTTGTATTTTCGGCAAAAAAAGTAAAGCCCCAAAGGCAGTGCCGCAGCCGCTCCGTGCGATGCCAAGCCGCCCTCCCACACTTTGAATATGTCAATAGGGTGCGATAGGTAGTATTCGGGCGCGTAAAAAAAACAATGCCCCAGCCGCAATCCTATAATGGTGCTCACAACAGCCCACATAGTGAGTTTGTCCAATAAATCGATAGGCAATTTGGCATCTTTGAAAAAGCGTGTGAATACAAGGTAGTCCATTGCAAACGCAATAGCAAACAACAGCCCATAGTAACGCACCGCCACCGCACCTATCCGAAAAATTTCGGGGTCAATGTTCCACGTAATTGATAGCATATTGCACAATTAAAATTACAAATTTTTGACAAATGACAAAGGTACATAAAAAAAATGAATATAAAAAAATGCACTTTTGTTAACATCTGCTGTATTTTAGCACCTGTTTCGTTCGTTAAATGTGATATTTTACACACAAACGGAACGAAATGTGTGATAATATAACATTGTAGAAACTGTTTTGAATTACAAAATGGGCAGTGCTATCCTATCCACTGCCTCTTGCACTGCTTGCGAAGATGCTGCTATGGTGGGCCACTCGCGTGTGTAGGCGGGGTTTTGGCTGGGTAGTTTGGAGGTGGCATCCACGTGCAACTGCCCGTCAATTACTTTGCAATCGCGCTCGGGGTCAATGTTGTTGCCCAATAGCCATAGGCAACGAGGCAGGTTGGAGGTGTTCACATCGGCATCAAAAGTTACTACAACCCGCGCTGTGGCAGCAGGGTCGCCTTTGTGCACAAGGGCAAAGAGTGGCGTTGGCGGGGCAGCGTGTTCTGCTGTGAGGTCAATGCACAACTTGCCGCCGTAGCCGCACTGCTGCGCTGCGTGGTCGAGCACGTCCAAAGGTCCTTTGCCAAAATAAATATCTTTTGTGGGGTCAAAATGTTGCTCGGCAATTGTCCAAAAATTTTTGAAATTTTGAATATCAACATTTTGTGATGTAACCACTAATATCTTGTTGAGCATCATTTGCCCTGCGCCCCATAGTGCATTGGCAACCTTTAATGCTTGCCCCTCGTAGGTTTTGCAAATTTTTACAAGAGCCAAATTGTGCATCACGCCTTGGGGCGGCATATTCATATCCAACACTTCGGGCAACAATGCCTTGCGAATGGGAGCCAAAAATATGCGCTCCGAAGCCTTTGCCATCCACGCATCCTCTTGGGGCGGCACGCCCACCAATGTGGCAGGATAAATAGCATCGCGGCGGTGCGTGATGGCAGTGATGTGAAAGCGCGGGTAGTAGTCGGGCAGCGAATAAAAACCTGTGTGGTCGCCAAAGGGACCTTCCAATGTCAGGTCTTCGTGCGGGTCAATGTAACCCTCTATCACAAAATCGACATCGGCTGCAACGTAGATGGGCTGTGTGATGCAGCGCACCAAACGCACAGCGCGGCTGCGCAAAAATCCTGCCAATAAATACTCATCCACCCCATCGGGCAAAGGAGCAGTGGCGCAATAGGTGTAGATGGGGTCGCCGCCAAGCGTTACCACCACAGGCATTTGTTGCCCTGCTGCTTGGTATTGTGCAAAGTGCCGCGCGCCGGTTTTGTGCTTGTGCCAATGCATTCCGGTGGCGGCAGCATCCAATACTTGCATACGGTACATCCCCACATTGCGAATGCCTGTCTGCAAATCCTGCGTGTGCACCATAGGTAGGGTAATAAAGCGTCCGCCATCGTGCTCCCACGAGGTTGTGATGGGCAATAGGTCGAGATTGGGAGTGGGCATCACAACTTGCTGACAAGGCGCGGCAGCGCGGCTATGCCGCGGCAACCACTGTGAGGCTTGTTGCAGGGTGGGCAACAGTTTCAGTTTGTCCCACAGCGTAATTTTGGGAGATACTATTTGGTCAAAAAATGATTCGATGCGTTGCCGCACATCGTCCAATTGCTGCACGCCCAAGGCTGCGCACATACGGGCTTCGCTGCCCATCATATTCATTAGTACCGGAAATTGGGTGCCGTTGTTGGCAAACAGCAGCGCCTTGTTGCGAGCAGGGTCTTTGCTGCATCTGTCCACTATTTCTGCCATTTCAAACGCCGGCGACACCTGCGCAGACACCCGCAGCAGTTCGCCCCTTTGCTCTAATTGGGCAACATAGTGGGCAAGCGGATTAGTATTTTTTTTCAAATACCCACGCATCGGGAATAATTTTTTTGATTTCGGCACACTCTCGCAGTGCGTCATTTTTGTTAGTGAAACAATTGATGGCAATGCGATAGCCGCCATTTTTTTCGTCCACAATATGGCAATTTTGATAACCCGCGCTCACGTAGGATTTTACGGTGGCTTGCGCCTGCTTTAATGTGCTAATGTTGGCAACAAGCACACAATACTGCGTGCGATTTTTGGGAGCAACCGACTCTGTTGCAACCTTTTTTTCTGCTGCAACAGGCGGGCGCGAAGCAGGCGGTGTAGCAGCGGGGGTTTCTTCGTAAAAATTGTCTGCGGCGGCAGTTGGCAACTCTTCTAATTCGCTGTTGTCAGAGGGCAAATAGGACGAAATATCTACATTGATAGGCGATTCGGGCGGTAACAATGCCTTTTGATTTTTGCTTGAACCTCGCGACAACATTAAGAATGCGCCTATTGCCACAATCACGCTTACCAAGCCCGCCAAAATAATAAGTGCGGCTTTGTGAGGTGTAAAAGTATTGATTTCTAAGGGATTTTTTATCCGTTTTTTGGGCAAAACGAGAGGCTCTAAAATCTCGTCATCGTCATCAGCGTGGCGCGGTGCAGATTTTTTGGTGGATTTTTCGACAGGCTGTTCGGCCACTTTTTTGGACACCTTTTTTTCGGTAGTTTTTTTAGAGGAAAGCGAATTTAATGTGATGGGTGCCAGGCCAAAAGCATTGATAGAGAATGGCGTTTTTTGGGATTGTTCTAAGTCTATTTTGTTTTGTTTGCCCAATCGCAAGTTGCCCAAGCCCGGAAAATTCACTTTGCCGCGGTCATCCAATTCAAAGCGAACGCTCATCATAATGTGTTTGACGCGCTCTGCGGCTTCTTCTTCTGTCCACCCGTAAACCTCACTGTACAACGATTCCAGCAAACCATCGTTCCAAGTTTCACGCTTTGAAAAAATGATTTTTTTGGTGGGGGGTGCAATAGTGCCTGTTGCTTCATCAATAGAAGCGGCGGCATCGCTTGCCAAAAACGAGCCTATGCCCGGCAGCGAAACGCGATTGTGCGTTTGCAGCAATTCCAATATAAATTTTGCAAGTTCTTCCATAGTATCAACCATCAATGATGGCACAAAGATAGTATTTAATTTGAAAATTAAAATAACATTTGTCGGTCATAAATTATTTTGTTGCTTTATTTCCTATATTTCATTTAAAAACTCTCCTAATGTTTGTTTTTTTTGTTTCCCGTCAAGAATTTCGCGCACGTCGTGAAAACCGCTATCCAAACGGCGATACATTGCACTTTTTTCTTTAACAGCCGATTTTGCAGCCACCTTTTTAAAGGTAACTGCCTCGCTTGCCGACTTTAATAGTGTAATGATACTCTTGCCCAAAGGCAATTCTTCATTAATTTGAACTTGATAAGTTATCATACTTTTTATTAGTTTATAGTTTGGTGCAAAGGTACACAAATTTTTTATACACTTGGTTGATGAACAATCGCCCACAGCACCACCCCTATGCTCACGCTCACATTGAGCGAATGCTTGGTGCCCTCTTGCGGGATTTCAATGCTGGCATTGCATTGGTCAATTACCTCCTGCGATACTCCGTTGACCTCGTTGCCAAAAATGAGTGCTATGGCTTGATGCGGCTGCCATTGAAAAGCGTTCAGCGCGATGGATTCGGTGGTTTGCTCCACTGCAAGCAATTGATAGCCTTCGTTTTTGAGTTGTTGCACGGCGGCCAATGTGCTGTCAAAGTACTGCCATTCTACCGTAAACTCTGCTCCCAGCGCAGCCTTGTGCATTTCGGCATTGGGCGGTGTGGCGCAAATTCCGCACAGCATTATTCGTTGTATGCCAAAAGCATCGGCGGTGCGAAAAGCCGCGCCAATGTTGTGCTGGCTGCGAACATTGTCGAGCACCATCACAATGGGATGCTTGGTTTGGGCACGGTAGGCATCTGCCGAAAGCCGCCCCAGTTCTGCGTTTTGTAACTTTCGGTTCACTGCACTCGTTTTATTTTGGCACCAATAGCATTGAGCCGCCCGTCAATGTTTTGGTAGCCTCGGTCAATTTGTTCAATGTTGTGAATCACGCTCACGCCGTCGGCACTCATGGCGGCAATGAGTAGCGCCACACCCGCGCGGATGTCGGGCGAGGTCATGATAACAGGGCGCAATCGCAGGTGCTCGTTGCCGATAACTGTGGCACGGTGCGGGTCGCACAAAATAATTTGCGCGCCCATATCTATCAATCTATCCACAAAAAACAAGCGGCTTTCAAACATTTTTTGATGAATGAGCACACTGCCGCGTGCCTGCGTGGCCACCACCAACAGCACGCTAATCAAGTCGGGCGTTAGCCCGGGCCAAGGCGCATCGGCAATGGTCATTATGCTGCCGTCGATAAAAGTAGAAATTTCGTAACTTTTTTGTTGTGGAACAAAAATATCATCGCCTCTGCGCATCAATTGAATACCCAGGCGTTCAAAGGCATCGGGGATGATGCCCAAGTCGTCAAAGGAAGTATTTTTGATGGTAATTTCGCTATGGGTCATCGCCGCCATCCCAATAAAACTGCCCACTTCCACCATATCGGGCAGCAGGGTGTGGGTGGTGCCTCCCAAATAATTGACGCCGTTGATGACCAACAAATTTGAGCCAATGCCGGCAATGTTGGCACCCATTTGCACCAGCATTTTGCACAGTTGCTGTATGTAGGGTTCGCAGGCGGCGTTGTAGAGCGTGGTGGTGCCTTGCGTGAGCACTGCCAGCATA
>BNTQ01000110.1 GCA_025996715.1 Bacteroidia bacterium
CTGCCTCCATAGTGTTGCTGTTTTGCGGAATGCTGGCAGGCGTTATCCCCACGTGGCGAGCACTCAAAATCAAGGCGATAGATGCCATAAGAGAGGAATAAAAAATTGAAATGTTGTTAATTTATTGAAACTTTAATTTATCATTATGAAAAAAATCATTCGCATATTTTTGTTGTCCCTGTTGGGATTGGTGGTCATTGGCACCTTTGTTTTTTTGTGGAAAAAATCAAAACCCAAAGAGGTGGTGTATGAAATTGTTGCGCCCGAACGCAAAACGATAGAGAACAAAACCGTTGCCACAGGCACCGTGGAGCCTCGCGACGAGGTGCTCATCAAACCGCAAATCAACGGCATCATTGCCGAGTTGTACAAGGAGGCAGGGCAGTCCATCAAAGCCGGCGAGGTAATTGCCAAAGTGAAGGTCATCCCCGAAATGTCGCAGTTGAGCGACGCGGAATCCAATGTGCGGCAGCAAGAGATTAACCTCGAATATGTGCAGCAAGTGTATGACCGCCAAAAACAACTCTACGAGCAGGGCGTGATTGCCAAAGAGGAGTTTCAAAAAAACGCCACCGACCTCACCAGCCAAGAAGAGTCGTTGTCGCAAGCACGCGACAGGCTGAGCATTATCCGCGATGGCATTTCCAAAAAATCAACTTCGTATAGCACCACGCAAGTGCGTTCTACTATCACAGGAATGATTTTGAACGTGCCTGTGAAAGTTGGCAACTCGGTCATCCAATCCAACACCTTCAA
This sequence comes from Bacteroidia bacterium, assembly GCA_025996715.1. Lineage (GTDB taxonomy): Bacteria > Bacteroidota > Bacteroidia > Bacteroidales > UBA932 > BNTQ01. Next base: position 757 of record BNTQ01000110.1, read on the forward strand.
CGAGGGCACCACCATTGCTTCGGTAGCCGATATGGGCGATATGATTTTTCGCGGCAAGGTGGACGAAACCGATGTGGGCAAAGTGAAGGAGGGAATGAACATCACGCTCAAAGTGGGTGCGCTCGAAAATGTAAAATTTGATGCCAATTTGGAATACATTTCGCCCAAAGGCGTCGAAGAAAATGGGGCTATATTGTTTGAAATCAAGGCGGCTGCAAAGATTCCGCAAGGCGTGTATATTCGCGCCGGCTACAGTGCCAACGCCGAAATTGTGCTTGCCCGCGCCGACAGCGTGCTGAGCATTCCCGAAAGTTGCATCGAATTTAAAAACGACAGTGCTTTTGTGCAAATAGTAACCGCCGAAACCCCCGCGCAAAAATTTGAAAAACGCTTTGTAACCGTTGGTCTTTCGGATGGCATCAATATGGAAATAAAAGAAGGATTGACCGCCGAAGAAAAGGTGCGCGGCAATGAAAAAAATGATATGAAAATGAAAAAATAAATGATTGACGTATGAAAAAAATAATTACTTGCTTGGCTATAATGCTGGCTATGACTACGTTTGCGATGGCTCAAACTTATTCGTTGGAGCAGTGCATCGAACACGCCATTGCCAACAATTTGCAAATCAAAATGGAGGAAGCCAATCGCGATAGCAAAGCGATTGACTTGAACACCGCGCGGCGCAGTTGGCTGCCCAACCTCAATGCGAGTGCCGACCAATCGTTCAATTTTGGGCGCAGCACAGGTGCCGATAACGTTACGGTGAACCAAAACAGTGCCACCACCTCGCTGTCTTTGTCAACGTCGATGCCCTTGTTCACAGGGTTTCAGATAACCAACGACATCAAAGTGAAACGTTACAACGTGCAGGCTGCCGAAGAATCGCTCAAACGCGCCAAAGAAAATATCGCGATTGCAGTGGCGCAAACTTTTTTGGATGTGTTGCTGCGCAATGAAATTTGCAAAATCAGCGAAGAAAATCTTAGCCTTACCAACGAGAGTTTGAAACGGACAGAGATAATGGTAACCGCAGGACAGGTGCCGCCTGCGCAACTCTACGAAATGAAATCGCAGCAAGCATCCGACGAAGCCAAATTGACCTCTGCCAAAAATGAACTCACGATAGGGATGCTCACGCTGGCGCAATTGTTGGAATTGACCGAGATAGAAAATTTTGACATAGCGGCGCCGCCCCTTGATAGTACTAAGTTGGCAAACGAAGCCATACCGTCATCTGCCAACATTTACAGCGATGCGCTCACTGCCAAACCACAAATTCGCGAGGCAGAATTGCAACTCGAAAGCAGCAAAGCAACACTCAAAACGGCGCAATCGGGTCATTACCCGCAACTCAGTCTCAATGCGGGACTCAGCGATGGCTACTACTACCAAAACTCGGCTCTTGTCAACGAAGGATTTTCAACGCAAATGAACGGCAACCTGCAAGAATATGTGGGCGTGCGATTGAGCATTCCAATTTTTAATCGCTTTGCAACCCGCAACAATGTGCGTGCAGCGCGGGTGGGCATCGCCTATCAGCAGTTGGTGCTCGAAGATGTGAAAAAGACTTTGTACAAGGAAATTCAGCAGGCTTATCATAATGCGGTGGCGGCGCAAAAAAATTATCGCGCCGCGCAAAAGTCGGTGGAGGCTGCTCGCGAAGCATTTCGCTACGCCAACACCAAATATCATACCGGAAAATCGAGCGTGTATGAATTTACCGAAGCCAGAACTAACCTCACTCGTAGCCTGTCGGAAGAGGCGCAGGCAAAATTCAACTACGTTTTTGCCGTAAAAATACTGAATTTTTACAGCGGCACCACCATCACTTTGTAGGCAACCGTTTACTTTTTGGGTTTACAGTTGGTCGGTTACGTCCCACACAAAGGCACCCAAACCTTGCTCGTCGGCTTGCTCATTGATGTTGCGCAGGGCACTCAAAAGATGCTTTGCCTCGTCGTCTTGCACAATGGTGAGCACGGTGCCGTTTTTGGATGGCCAGGCGTGCGTGCCGTAGTGCGGCTCGCCTTGCTGGCTGCCGCGCCCCTGCGTTTCGGTCCAGCGCGTAAACCCGCGGATGTGCAACTTGTTCAAAACATCTTCCACCGAATCAGTCAGCGACTGCCCGTAGGTAATAAAAACTGCTTTCATAATTGATAATTCATAATTATTAATTCATAATCTTTGTCCTTTGTCCATTATTCGCTTAGCATCTGTATCGCTTTTTCGACGGTATCGGTAAATACTATTTTTTTATGTTTGTTGCTTTCGTAAATGAAATCATTAAGACTTTTACTCGTTACTGCCGAAAAATCGCCTACAATACCCATTCGCATATTGTAGGTGGTAAATTTTTGCAAAACTTCACCTGCAAAACCTGTTTTGAGGTCAAAAAAGTCAGGCTTGAGGCATTGTTGCGTTATGACCAATCCGCTGCAACCCGCCTGATAACTCACATTGGCTATCAACTCCAAGGCATCATCAACGGTGTTGATGCAAAAACCATCTGCAACTACCGCTATATCTTTGTGGATAGATAATAATTCAAAATTCAATGTTTGTATCGTTTAAATTTTGTCAATTCAAAAATTTATTGTACCTTTGTATCAGTTTATGTGTCGACTGATAACTATTGCTGGAACGTTGCGGGTTATCAGTCGTTTTCTATTGCAGTAATGCAGTATTGTATTTTTTGCTTACTGCCGCGCAACACGCCCACTGTCATTTTTATTTTAGGTTCAATCGTTTTCAATGTAGGGGCAATTTTTTAGAACCGTATTAAATATGCTCCGCACGAATATCCGCCTCCAAAAACTGTTATCCCTACAAGGTCGCCGCGTTTGAAGCGTTTCATATTTTGGCTAATCACTAACATATTGCTGGGTGCGCCGGTATTGCCTAACTCCGATATGTTGGTCAAAATTTTTTCGTCCGGTATCTGCATTTGCTTTGCCACTGCCGAAATAATGCGGCCGTTGGCTTGATGTCCCACCATATACGAAAGGTTTGCGATAGTGATATTATTGCGCTGCAACACCACTTCCAACGCTTGCTGCATATATTTGCAAGCATTGAAAAACACGTCTTTGCCTTCGGGCATTTGGATGCCGCCCTCAAAAGGGCGCAAAGTTACTGCCTCGTTGGCTTTGCCGATATGCCCCATGCCGCGCGTGTAAATATCAATAATTTTGGCATCGTTGCTGCGGCATCTTTCTTTGGACAAAAACACGGCAACAGCAGCATCGCCCCAAAGGTGTCCTGCCTGCGCATTGGATTCGTCGGCGTAGGCTGTGTTATGTTCCGATGCCACAATAAGTGCGGTTTTGGCTTTGCTCATCGCAAAATAACCCTGCACAATTTCCAGCGCATTGACAAATGACGAGCACGCCGAAGTGATGCACACCGCCTGCGCATTTTTGATATTGAACTTGTGCTGCACCGCGTGTGCCAAGGTGTGCACGGTATCGTAGGGCGAATAAGTGGCGCCAACAATCAAATCCACTTCGTCAATATCATAAGTCAAGGCGCGGCGCGACACGTCTTTCACCGCCTCAATACCCATGGTGTTGGTGTTCTCGTGAGCGGCGGCTTTGGAGCGCGTGAGGATGCCGGTGCGTTGGTATATCCACTCATCGCTAAGTCCATTCACCGCAAGAAAATGAGCATTGGGAACGCGCATTTCGGGTATGTAATTGCCTACTGCATTGATGTACATTTTTACAATTTACAAAAAGTGATTTACAATTGATAATTCATAATGCATAATTTTCCATCAACTTATTTTGGTTGCAAAGTTACACATTTTGCGTCGTTTGAAACTTATTTTATTGGGAAAAATGGCGAACTATTCTACCAAACAGGTATTTTATCCGACCAAAATCGGTTTTCCATCTACAATAATTCCTTATCGCTTAATTCCTTGTTTTTATTGGGCACGAGCAAATTAACGCAACTTTGCCGTTGCTTGCAAAAGAATATGCAATCATCAATAAAATGATTACTACTGTCAAATGATTTCATCTGCCCAAAGTTTGTCTAAAAAAACTTGCCACGGCAAAATCAAGATATTGTCAACGAGTCGCGGCAGCGGGTCGTTGCTGATAAGTATTTGTTTTTTAACAGCGTATTCTTCGGCAAATGCTTTCAAGCCCTTCAAATGCTTTGTATCGGCGTGGTCGGTCGATTTTACTTCAACCGCAACTTCGTGGTCGCCAAGTATAAAATCAACTTCTAATTTTGAGGTTGTATGCCAATAATAAATGGGGTATTCTTTGTCGGTGTAACGACTATGTGCATAAATTTCCTGATAAATAAAATGTTCAAATGCCTTGCCGAAAAGTTCTGTTTTGGGTTCAATTTTACCTCTCCCAAGCAGATAATTTGCAATTCCAACATCAAAAAGATAAAATTTAGGCGATTGAATTACTTTGCGTTTGGGCTTTTTTTGAAATGACGGCAAAAAACGCCCGAGTAAAGTATCTTCCAAAATTTGAGTTCTTATTTTTATGACAATTCAAAGTTATACTTTGGATTATCATAATATATCAAAGTATAACTTTGCAAAAGTACAAATTTATTTTTAAAAAACAAACAACATAGGGGCAGAAATTTTTCTGCCCCTATCCACACGCATTCCCATTGTCAAATATTCACTTCCTCCAACTCCACCCTATTTGCTTTGCGCACTTTCTTTTTGCCGCCGAAGTTGAAGGCAGCGTACATTGCAGGCACTACCAGCAGAGTGAGGAAGGTTGATACCGTTAGTCCGCCGATGATGGCTACGCCCATTGGTTTCCACAGTTCGTTGCCTTCGCCGCTGCCCATTGCCAACGGAATCATACCCAAAATGGTGGTGAGCGAAGTCATCAACACAGGACGCAGACGCGATTTGCCGGAAGTGATAACAGCCTCCTTGAGCCCCATACCGCGCTCGCGCTGTAGGTTGGTGAAATCGACAATCACAATACCGTTCTTGACCACAATGCCCACCAACATTATGGCACCAATGAGCGCTATCAATCCTAATGGCGTCCCCGTTATCCACAGGGCAAGGAACACGCCCGTGAAGGCAAACAGGATGCTCACCATTATTATCAGCGGCAAACCCAAGGACTCAAACTGCGCCGCCATCACAATATACACCAACAGAATAATCAACAACATCAAGGTAATGAGGTCTTGGAACGACTCTTGCTGGTCTTCCACCGAACCCGACATTTCAATAAAGATGCTTTGAGGCAAGGACAGTTCTGCCATCTTTTGCCTTGTGGCAGCGGCAACTTCGCCCAAGGCAGCACCCGGCGCCAACGATGCCGACACGGTTACTACACGCTGACGGTCTTCGCGCTCTATCACAGGCGGAGTGAAGCGTTCGATGACTTTGGCAACTTCGCTCAAACGAATTGCCTGTCCGGCATTGTTGTAGAGCAAAATGTTTTCAATATCGCTCACCGACGTGCGGAATGGCTCGGCATAACGCACCACGATGTCGTACTCTTCGCCGTCCTCGCGGTAGAGCGAAGCCGTAAGTCCGTTGATGCGGTTGCGCACAAAGGTGGCGGCAGTGGCAGTGTTCATACCGAACTTAGCCAACTTTTCGCGGTCAAACTCCACGCGCATTTCCACCTTCATTTTTTCGCGGCTGGTGGCAACATCGCGTGCGCCCGGTATGGTGCTCATCTTTTCTTTCAACTCATTGGCAACCTTGTTGGTTTCGTCAAAATTGTACCCGAATATCTTAACATCCACCGTGTTTGAGCCGCCCATACCGCCGCCCATACCGCCTGCGGTAACAGAGAATTTATCTATTTCGGGAACCATTTTCATTATGTTGCGCAAAACATCACCTATTTGTTTGTCGGTACGCTTGCGCTCGTGGGGCTTAACTAATGTGATGTTATACGAAATTTGATTGACACCGGAGTTGCCGAACAAAGCGGAAAATCCTGCCTGGTCATCGGAACCCGAACTCACGCTGATGTATGTTATTTCGGGGCAACTGTCCCTAAATGCGTTTTCTAATTTATGAGCAATGGTGGTGGTTTGTTCGAGATTGTAATTGACGGGCAACTCCACAGCGGCTTCAAGTTGACTTTGGTCAGAGGAGGGCATAAAGTCCGTAGGCACACGCGTGAGCAGGAATATACTTGAAACGAAAATTGCCACAGCGCCGATGATGACATACCGCTTGTGGTTGACCGACCAGCGGAGCACACGTGAATAAGCATTGTCGAGCCATACCAGAAAGCGGTCGATAGGTTTGTAGATAGCACCCACGCCTTTGTAGGTGTGCGTCATCTGAAACCTGAGCAGTTTTGCCGAAAGCATAGGCGTAATGGTTACAGCGCAAACCACAGAGGTAATGATGACAATGGTTACAATCCATCCCAATTGCTTGAACATAATACCAGCCATACCTCCCACCATTGTCAGGGGCAAAAATACCGCCACAATGGTAAGCGTAGCCGCAATCACCGAGAGCCACACCTCGTTGGTACCGTACACGGCGGCATCGTTGGGGCGTGCCTTTCGTTCCAAATGCTTGGTAATGTTTTCCAACACCACAATGGCATCGTCCACCACCATACCGATAGCAATAGCCAGCGAACTGAGCGAAATCACATTGAGCGTTCCGCCCGAAATCATCAGGTAAATGAAACTTGTGAGCAACGACAGCGGAATGGTGAGGCATATAATAATGGTAGCCCGCCACCGTCCAAGGAAAACCAGCACCACCAAAATCACAAAGATAAAGGCATACACCACCGTTTCGGTGAGCGAATTGATACTGTTGGTAATGAACTCCGATGTGTCAAAGAATATATCTATTTTGACATCGGGCGGCAGGGTCTTTTGTATTTCGGGCAGTATTTTGCGCACTGCTTTACAAATCTCCACCGAGTTGGCGCCGCTCTGTTTTTGCACCATAACCCTAACGGCAGGGTGTCCGTTGGCGGTTTCTTCGATGGTCATTTTCTTAATGGTGTCCTTCACTGTGGCAATATCGCTCATCTTAATTTCTTTGCCGCCAATGTTTGCCACCACAATGTCTTTGATTTGTCCGCTCTGCGAAAACTCGCCGTTGATGCGCAGCGAAATCCGCTCTGTGCCAATCCCCTCAACCGCATTAACGGCGTGGGCTCTGTAACGGTGAGCGGCGCACCCACGCGCGAAGTGCAGGTGAACGTTGACCCGCAAAAAATAGAGGCATACCATTTGACGGTGGAGCAGTTGGGGCAACTCATTCAGGCAGAAAACCTCAACGTGCCCGCAGGTGCTATGGATATTGGCACAGAGCGGATTTCGCTGCGCATCAACGGCGAGTTTTCGCAGAGCGGACAAATCAAAGACATTGTGGTGGCAAACATTGGCGGCAAAGAAATTA
>BNTQ01000111.1 GCA_025996715.1 Bacteroidia bacterium
CCTGCAAGTGTCCATAGTTTTGCAATATATAATTAACGTCGTTTTGATGAATCACGTGCTCCAAATAGCGCAACACAAACGCCGGCAACCGCCGCACCAAGCGAGGACTTTTATTCGCCAAAATTTGCTCTACATTTACAAGCATTTTGATAATTTACAATGAATTATATTCTCACTCAAACACTGTCTTTTGCACCAAAATCATTCCAAAGCACCTTCTCCCGTTGATATAAGGAACATATTCGCTATCCTGCACCATTTTATATCCTTTCTCTAATAAGCCATTCAAAATAATGCGGGGCGATACGGCAAAAGGTTTTTTATACTTGTCGGGAATATATCCCTCATTGACTATCAGTATTTTGTTATCGTCATTTTTTTTGTATTTTTCAGGTATATCTTTCAGCGGAATTATCTTTAGAAGTTCATATTTTGGTCGGTTTTTTATTGGCAAGTTAGTGTACCAATGACCTGCTGCATCTATAAGTCGTTTTCTGGTATCTTGAAACCAATCCACTCTGTTATATCCTGCCCATACTTTATTGTCTATAAAATAACGCATATATGCTTTATTTTTAACATTGGTAATATTTGAAATAATGAGAAATTTTTTGCCGCTTTTAATGGTAATTTTCCAATAATCTGCCGCTCTTGAAAATGGCGGATTGGTGCATACTATATCCGCATCCTCATTCAGTATTCTTAACGAAAGGGGGTCGTCAAAACTCCCTGTGTATCCTTTTGGCGATGTTTTTCTTATTTTAATTTTTCCATCTTCGCCTACTTCGTAAGTAATTAAATATACCACACTTTCGCTTCCTGCATTGAATAAATCTATCGCACCGGAATAGTGAGTACAAATCAGTTTTTTTAATCCCAAATTTTTGAAATTATGGATAAAAAACAGAGCAAAAGCAGACGTTCTTTTCTCATTTATTTTTCCATTTCTTTCATCAATTGCATCATCACAATTGCAAAATACTACTTTATCTTTCCAAATTTTTTTGTCATACATTGATATTTCTTTTTCAATATCTTCGTAGCGGGTATAAAACTCATCATTTTTGCTTTTTTGTGCCTTTTGCAACACCTCTTTTTTAGTCAATCCTCGCTCTTTAAGCGACGGCGTTGTCTTTTTTATGATTTTTACTATTGGATTTTTATCATCTGCCTTTGTAAATATCTCTTTGACAAATGATGGATGTAACTTAATCGATTTGACATATTCTTCAAATAAATCAGCATTGAAAAAATATATTTCTTTTTTCTTATCTTCTCTGAATTTTTGAAACTCATCTTTTATATCTTTTTCCACCTGCGTCATATCTTCTACTTCGCAAGTGAACAAATACCGGTAAATGTTCTCTTGCGATTTACCCGTCATATTATTATATTCACTTAGCCGCCTTCCCAAATCATTGGTTTTGCCAATTTTGCATTTTGAAGGTTCTAACGATGCTTGAACAATATAAATATATTGTTTTGCCTTTTCTTTTTCCATGATATATTATTTTTCAATAGTTTACAACTTCTATGTTTTGTTGTTTGGGCATAAATTTATCTGATTTTCAATTAATTCTTTCAATTTTTCCTTTTTGGGCAAATAAAGTTGATATTTTGATACAAAAAGTTGAGACGAAATGTTGTGCATTGCATATTCCACCTCAATATCGTCTTTTTCGCGTGCCAACACAATGCCAATAGGCGGATTGTCGCCATCGTTGTTTTCTTCGGTTTCAAAATAACCGAGATACATATTCATTTGTCCAATATCTTGATAATCTGCGTTTTCACGTTTCAAATCAATCAACACAAAACATTTGAGAATGTAGTGATAAAACACCAAATCGACATAATGCGGACGATTGCCCAACACAATGCGGTATTGCCTGCCCACAAAGGCAAAGCCCTTGCCCATTTCGAGCAAAAACTGCTGCAACTGACTGATAATGCGGCTTTCAATCTCGGTTTCGCTTACCTGATACGGCTCTGGAATTTGCAAAAAATCAAGCACCGCCGGTTGTCGGATAAGGTCGGCAGGTTTTTCTACGCGATTTCCTTCGCAGGCAAGTTTCAAAATTCCTTCTTTGTCGCGTGAAGCCGCCAATCGCAAGTAGAGAGACGCTTTTTTCTGACGAATAAGCGCAGGCGTACTCCAATTTTCATAAATGGCTTGGTGCATATAAAATGAACGTTCGAGTGGGTCGTCAATTTTTAAAAGTTCAACCCAATGCGTCCAACTCAACCGCTGCCATTTTTGCGGGAGTTCTATAACAAACTGATTTCTAATGTTTTGTAATTTGTGCGGAGCCTCCGCACCTTTTTGAGGCAGAGATTTTTGCGGAACTTCCGCAAATATCTTTTCAGGTAATTCCAATTTGTGCGGAGGCTCCGCACAAATTGGGAAAGTGAGAAAAAACTGCTTCATTCTCTGAATGTTACTTCTGCTAAAACCTCTGCCGTGCAACAAAGTAAGGTCTTTTGACAGATTTTCGAGCAATTTATTTCCATACACAGCCCTATCGTTACCATCTTGCTCGTATTCCACAATGTACTGACCTATTTTCCAATAAGTTACAACAATATGACTATTGACAGCAATAACCGCTTGCTGCTGTCCCTGCTCAAAAGTTTCGGAAATTTGCGAAACTAATTGAGGGTAGTTGGTATTTGATTTTTCTATGTTGTGTTGTTTGTGCATAATCAAATTTGCTAACTTATAGGGTATGTAGATTTAATAATTACCATAGATATTCCCCCTCAAACACCGTTACCGCGCCGCCTGTCATATACACGTGCCCGTCGTTGCGCCAGTCAATTTCTAAGTCGCCGCCGAGCAAGTGTAGGGTTGCTTTTTTGCCTATAATATGGTTGAGCGAGGCTGCTACCAATGCGGCGCAGGCACCTGTTCCGCAAGCCCAGGTTTCGCCGCTGCCGCGCTCCCACACGCGCATTTTGAGTTCGGTTTGGTTGATGAATTGCACAAATTCTACATTCACTTTTTCCGGAAACAAGGGATGCGTTTCTATGATTTTGCCAATGCCGTGCACGTCAAAATTTTGCACATCGTCCACAAAAATCACGGCGTGCGGATTGCCCATCGACACAGCGGTAAAGTTGAATTGGTGTCCCGCTATTTCGATAGGGAAATTCACAACTTGCTCAGCATCTACCTTGACCGGAATTTTTGCAGGGGTCAATTCGGGTGCGCCCATATCCACCTGCACTTTTTCAACTGCATTGTTTTGCACAAAAAGCAGCAGACGTTTTGTGCCCGCCAAGGTTTCCAACCTGAGGTCGGTTTGGGTGGTCAAGCCTTTTTCATAGACATATTTGCCAATGCAACGCGCAGCATTGCCGCACATTTGCGCCTCAGAGCCGTCGGCATTGAACATTCGCATTTTGAAGTCGGCAACGGCGGATGGGCATATCAGCACTAAGCCATCGGCACCCACGCCAAAGTGGCGGTCGCTCACTTTGACAGACAACTCGTTGGGGTTGCCCATTTCGCTTTGGGTGCAATCAACATACACGTAGTCGTTGCCCGCACCCTGCATTTTTGTAAATTTCATACCTATATTTTTAAATAAACATTTGGCAAATTCTATTATTGCGCAGAGTTTAAAAATTTTGAAACTTGAAACCTGAAACTTTGAAACTCTTTGTACATCAAATAGTTACAAGTTTGTAATCTCTGGTGCCCAAACCTATTTTTTCGGCATGCTGCAAGCCCACGCTCCAATCGGTGTTGGGGTGCACGTAGTGGAATTTATCTTTGCCTATGAGGTTGATTTTTCCTTTTTCGTTGCCGCGCGAGCCGGGTAGCGAGGGTGCGGCGGTAACCAAGTCGGCACAGGCTTGGTCAAGGGCTACGGGGTCAAGCGAGGCAGCCATGCCAATGTCGGGCACAATTGGAATGTCGTTGCTTGCCCAGCAGTCGCAGTCGGGCGACACGTTGGTGATGAAACTGATGTGAAAATGAGGCTTGTCCTTTAATGCAGCATAAGTATATTCGGCAATTTTTTTGTTCAAAAGTTCCGATGAACTGTCCCACACGGGCAGCACAGCATCAAAGCGGCACATGGCGATGCACTGCCCGCAGCCCACGCATTTGTTGCGGTCGATGACTGCCTTGCGGTGGCTGTTGAGTGCAATGGCACCGTAGTTGCAGTTGATTTCGCATTGACGACAAGAGGTGCAGCACTTTTCGTCCACAATGGGTTGCGAGGTGGAGTGCATATCTAACTTGCCGCCGCGGCTGGCAGTGCCCATTCCTATGTTTTTGAGCGCGCCGCCAAAGCCCGCCTGCTCGTGCCCTTTGAAGTGGTTCATACTCACAATCACATCCGCATTGGCAACGGCAGCACCAATTTTGGCAGTTTTGCATTGCTCCAAATCAATGACAATTTCTTTGTAATCTGTGCCTTTTAGCCCATCGGCAATGATGACGGGGGCTTTTACGCTGAGCATATTAAAGCCGTTTTCGAACGCACTGCGCAGGTGGTCAATGGCGTTGGAACGCTGACCGGAGTAGAGGGTGCTGCTGTCGGTGAGAAACACCTTGCCGCCCATTTCTTGCAGGATTTCCACCATACGGTTGGCGTAGTTGTGCCGGATGTAGGCAAGGTTGCCCGGCTCGCCAAAGTGGATTTTTACGGCTACAAATTTTCCGTTGCAGTCTATTTTTTCAAGCCCGGCTTGCTGTGCCAATTTTCCCATTTTGCCCAGCAAGTTCTGCGGGGCGTTCACGTGTAAGTCTGTGAAATAAACAGTTGATGCCATAATAATTGATAATAATAAATAATTGAGAGTTGAGAATTGAGAATGAATGAACAATTTTAAATTTTAAATCTTAAACTCGTAATTTTTTGACAAAGATAAAATATTTTTTTGAAAAAAAATTGACTTATAGGCACAAAAAAAGGAAACACAGAGGTTTCCTTTTTTTGCATTGCTTGCAGATGTTACACTGCCAACTCGCTGCTTGCTTTGAATTTAGCAACTTTTTTGGCTTTAATCTTAATCTCTTCGCCTGTGCGAGGATTACGACCTGTACGAGCCTTGCGGGTAGCAACGCTGAAGGTACCAAAACCAACGAGTGCAACTTTATCGCTCTTTTTCAGCGATTTTGCAACAACTTCTGTGAAAGCATCTAAGGCTTTCTTGGCATCAACTTTTGTAAGTTCTGCCTTTTTTGCAATGGCGTCAACCAATTCTGCTTTGTTCATAACAAATAAAATTTAGGGTTAAATAAAAAAAAAACTAATCAACACGTACAAAAGTAAGTCTGCTATTACGATTTTCCAAATTTTTTGATAATTTTTTATTAACAAAAGCGCAAAAAAAATAAACAAAAAATGTAACTCATTGATTTTCAACAAATTACATTTTGTGCCCAAAACGAGAATCGAACTCGTACGATATTGCTATCACTGGTGTTTGAGACCAGCGCGTCTACCAATTCCGCCATCTGGGCATTTTTTTACAATTTCAAAGAAAGCACAAAGGTACAAAAAAAATTTTTACTTCTGCAAATTTATTTAATGAAAAATCACTATTGCCCGATAAAAAAAGTGCAAACGCAAAAGTAGAGACACGGCATGCCGTGTCTCTACAACATTGTTCAATGGTAATTATTGTTTCACCACCTTTGCCACCCGATTGCCCACCTTTACAAGGTAAATGCCTGCCGGCAAATGCGAAATATCAATGGACAACGGATAATTGACAATGGACAATGACGTTTCAAAAACCTTTGTGCCATTCACATTGTAAATCTCAATGGATGGGCGGGCAGACCCCGCCCCTACGGCATTCCATTGGTCGCTGGTAATTGTTATCTGGTCGCTGGTTGGGTTGGGGTAGATTTGCAGGGGCTCAACACTTTGCGTTGCAACGGCGGTGACTACCGAGCGGGTTACGGTTATGGTGTAGGTTTTGGTGCTGTTGTCTTCTGCTGTTACTACAATGCTAAACGGATTGCTGCCAACATTTAGCGTTTTTGTGCCCGCGCCGATTACGCTCTGCGCTTTGCTGTCTGCTTTGGTGGCGTTGATGGTAATGCTATTTATGTTATTAGGCACCGTGAGCGTGTACTTGATTATATTCACACCAAACGCAGGCGAAATGCTATAGCCCGCTACCGAAAGACTACTTAAATTGGCATTGTTGCTCAATGCGTTCACTGTTACTATTGCCACATTGCTCTTTGTCGTTGCTGTTGTTGTACCATTCACGCTGTTGTTGGTGTTGGTTACCACAACGTAATAGTAGAACGTGCCGGCGGTTGCAGTGGGTGCCGAATAACTGCTGCTATTTGTGCCTACCACTGTGCCGCTGCTGTTGCTGTTAGTGGTGTTTCTGTACCATTGATAAGATACCGTGCCGCCATCGCTCACGTTTGCGGTTACTGACAAGGGCGCACTGCCACCTACGTTCACCGTGTTGCCTTGCGGGTGCGCGGTAATGGTGGGAGTGGCTGCATTTACCAAAGCATTTACCGTTACTATGGCAACATTGCTCGTTGTCGTTGCCGTTTTGCCACTCACACTATTATTCGTGTTGGTTACTACGACGTAATAGTAGAACACTCCTGCGGCAGCGGTAGATGGCGTGTATGTTGCGCTCGTTGCGCCGTTCACTGCTGTGCCGCCGCTGTTGGTGGTATTTCTGTACCATTGATACGATAATGTACCGCCGTCCGCTATGGTTGCCGTTACCGACAAGGGTGCACTGCCGCCTACGTCCACCGTGCTGTCTTGCGGGTGCGTGGTGATAGAGGGTGTTGCGGCATTTCCTATTGTTACCCAATGTGCCGTAAGCGTTAGGTTGGTGGTTACGGCTGTGCTAAAATCGTATTCACTTGCGCCGTTGTACCAGCCGTCAAACTCGTAGCCACTGGGAGGGGCAGGGGCTGCGTGCGGGGCAACTGCACTGCCGTGATTCACGTCTGCAGAGTCAATCTTTACTCCCTCTCTTACAAAATACACTCTGTTTTGGCAAACAAGTGGGAAATCTTTCCATTCATAGGCTTGCGCATACGCATTGCAGGAACCTATAGGCACAGTGAGCGGACACGTACTTTTAGTAGTTGCGCTAAAAACACCCGCAGTAATATTCACCGGCGTAGGGTTGTGGTTGATAATAGACGAAAAGCCTGTACAAGCGCTAAACGCCATACTGCCTATTGAAGTCAAGCCGGCAGGTAATGTAAGTGCACCTGTTAAGCCTGTGCAATTGTAAAACGCATAGTCGCCTATTGATGTCAAGCCGGCAGGCAGTGTAAGTGTACCTGTTAAGCCTGTGCAATAGTAAAACGCACGGTTGCCTATTGAAGTCAAGCCGGCAGGTAGTGTAAGTGTACCTGTTAACCCACTGCATTCGTAAAAAGCATAGTGCGGGATACTCGTAACGCTATCGCCAATGGTTATCTGCTTGAGTGCCGTGCCGAAATTACTACTATAGCCTGCGCCGCTAACATTACGCCCCAAGTATAAGGTATCAATCGCAGCATAGTACAAAGAGGACGACCCAAATGACAGCGTACCTGTGCCGTCTGCGATGGTAAATTTCTTTATGCCACTGCAACCAGAAAAAGCGTAGTCGCCGATAGATGTAACGGTGTTGGGAATGCTTACGCTCGTTAGCCCGCTGCAACCGGAAAAAGCACCGATGCCGATAGAAGTAACGGAGTTGGGTATGGTTACGCTTGTTAGCCCAGTGCAACCGGAAAAAGCATACTGCGGGATACTCGTAACGCTATCGCCAATGGTTACCTGCTTTAATGTAGTACCGAACCTATTACTACTGCTTAGACCGATACCACTACTTATGCCGCTAACATTACGCCCCAAGTATAAGGTATCGAGCGCAACATTGTACAAAGAGTACGACGCAAATGACAGAGCAGTTGTGCCGTCTGCGATGGTAAGTTTCTTTAGCCC
>BNTQ01000112.1 GCA_025996715.1 Bacteroidia bacterium
GAAAGCAGAAGCCCAAAAACGCGGCTTGGATTGCGAAACCAGCGTTCCTGTTATCTTTGACAACTACCTTTCAAAAGACAGCATCAAAATGTTTGCCGAAACTAAGGTGTTGAACGACAAAGAACTGCATTCGCGTTGCGAAGTAAAATGGGAAACCTACACCAAAAAAATCCAAATCGAAGCGCGTGTGTTGGGCGATTTGGCACTCAATCACATTATTCCGGTGGCAACCAAGTATCAATCGAGTTTGTTGGACAACGTTGCCAAAACGGTAGCCTTGTTCCCCAATGATACCAAAATTTCGGCGCAAAACCGCAGCCTCATCGAGCAAATTGCAAATCACACCAACGAGATTACAACAGGTGTAGAGAGTTTGGTCAATGAGCGCAAAATTGCCAACAAGATTGAGAACGAGCGCGAAAAAGCCATTGCCTACCACGACAAAATCGTACCTGCAATGGACACCATTCGTTACCACATTGACAAATTGGAATTAGTTGTGGACAACGAAATGTGGCCCCTGCCCAAGTATCGCGAGTTGCTGTTTGTGCGATAAACGATGTATATTTTTGCACCCAAGCCGCTGAGTTTTCAGCGGCTTGGTTCTTTTTCAAGATACTTCTAAAAATCTATCAGAGTATTTTGTTTTTGAATTTTTAATTTGCATTCCATAGGAATGCATCGCTCGGTAGAAAACATTGGTAAACATCGTTTATTGCGCGCGGACAGCAACCGTTTTTCAAGGCGTTGCCCCTACTCCGCGCGACCTATACCGAACTTACTTGATATTCTACCGAGCGACCCATCCCGATAGGGTTGATAATGAGTAAATAAAGTAATAAGGTTAAAAAAATATGTATTCTTTTTGCTACTAAGGTTGCCTGATAGAAATAAGGTTTTTTAAACGCACAACCCGAAGGGTTGAATATACATAACCGCCAGCGAAACTGGCGGAAAACGGACAATGCTGCAAACCTTGGTTAGTTGAGACGCGGCGTGCCGTTAGGTACGCCATCAAGGCAGACCGCGTACCTACGGCACTTGGGAATTAAATTTTAATTTATTACCTTTGTATTCTACTAATTCAAAGATTTTGTACATTTGTACTATAAGTGCATTTATATGACAAAAAAAGTTGAAATAGCAAAACTTCGCACAGAATTTGGAGAGGTCTGTATCAAGGTGGGAGCAAGCGTTATGGCTGCTACTGTTCTTGCTATATTCGTAACCAGAGTATCTATGATATCTGCGCTATGTTGCTTATTGACTTCTGTTGGATTTATTGT
The DNA here is from genome assembly GCA_025996715.1 of Bacteroidia bacterium. Classification (GTDB taxonomy): domain Bacteria; phylum Bacteroidota; class Bacteroidia; order Bacteroidales; family UBA932; genus BNTQ01. The sequence continues at coordinate 1,287 of BNTQ01000112.1, forward strand.
AGTCGGATTAATTTTTAAGGCAACTACATTTACCATTTTAAAACAAAACAAATGACAACACTTTCTATTTTTCTAATTGTACTCGTTGCAGTATTCGCCGTTCCTGCCATTTTGATATTACGGATGCCCGTAGCATAATGTCGTTACAATCCACGCGAATAACTCTGTTTTTGTAACTTTCTTGGCGGCTCTGGTTGTCGCTATTTTTCGGTTGTGAAGTTTTGAATTTCTTAACGGGGCAGCGGAATTGTCCGTTAGGACATTTATATCAATAGAAAAAATATTTTGCCGCCGCTGTGATGGCGCGCGGACAGCAAGTGTTTTTCAAGGTTTTGTTTTTGCACCGCGTGCCATTATGCTGGTGTGTATTTTTTCTATTGATATGCAAGCCCTATGGGCTAAATAGCACCGCAAACAATTACCATTATCCGTAGAGACGCGGCGCGCCACGTCTCTACACGATACGGAACAAAAAAAACAGCGAGAGCAGTTGCCCTCGCCGTCTTTTTGCATACTACCGGAACGGATTACTTTTTTCCTATTAGTTGCCAAAGTAGCAATATTTTTACAATTTTGGCAACTAATAATTGTATTTGTTGCCAAAATTGCATTTGTTGTAAAATTTATTCGCTTTCGGCAAACAAATCATCGAGTGTTACTTCGTTTTGAACAATGTCATAATATTTATTTTGCCTAACTCCAAAAGTTGTCAGCATAAGCAAATGTATTGCTTTGCGGGGCTGTGTTTCCTGTTGAAAAACCTCCATCTTTTCACGCAGTTTTTCTTCGTAATCTTTTGTGATAGAGTAAGGTATTTTTGAATATTTTATTTCACAGAGATTGATTATATTGTCGGCACGGTCTAAAAGTAAATCAATCTGCACATTTTGTCCAGCCTTGTTGCTGCGCCAAGCATATTCTGACGATTGAACGCCCAAAACTTCAAGTTTTTTCTTCATTTCTCTGACGTGTAATAAACAAAGAATTTCAAATGAAAACCCTGCCCAAGTATTGTGTCGGGCTGTATTTAGGGTGTTTGTCCAAAATTTTTCATCTCTAACATTGTTTTTGTGCATAAAATAATAATAAAACAGCGTGAAAAAATCAATCAGTTGATAGATAACTTCTGTTTTTTTGGTCGGTTGCGAATAAGAACGAATAAAACCGCTGTATTCTAAGTTGTTAAGAATTGTTGTGATTTTGTTTCCACTTTTCATTTTTGTCTTTTCAAGTATCTTTTTGCGAGTTAAACCATTGCGGTTTGAGCTTAAAATTTCAACAATTTTTTCGTAATTTTCTGCGTGGTCAAACAGCGAAACAAATAAATTTTGAAACTCTTTTTTTAATTCTGCGTTTTTGCTAAAAATCACATTATCAATGTTTTGTGATACGCCTTTGCCTTGCTTTAATTTATCTAAATAAAAAGGTATTCCGCCCATAATCATATAAATTTCAGCAATTTGATAGTGTGTCCAATTGATATTTTTTGATTTCAAAAACAGTTCCGTTTCGTGCAGGGTAAAAGGAAGAAGTTCGATTGTGGCTGTAATCCTGTTGTACAATCCGCCGTGATTATTGATAAGATTTTTTACAATCCACGAAGTTGCAGAACCGCAGACAACCAGCATAACATCGCGTTTTGAGCAAGCCCAACCATTCCAAAAATGCTCTAATGCAGTTAGAAATCCCGATTTGTGAGTATCAAGCCAAGAAATTTCGTCAATAAAAACAACCTTGCGCTTTTTTGTAGAATTTTGCAACAACGTAATTAGTTGTTCAAACGCTTCCAACCACGATTTTGGCACAGAAAATTCCTTATCAGACGCTCGTTTAAGCGTAAAATGAAAGTTCATTAACTGCTCATTCAAACTGCCCTTTGCCAATCCTGAAAGGTCGAAAACGAACTCTTTTTCAAGCAATTCACGAACAAGAAAGGTTTTACCAACCCGCCGTCTGCCATAAACAGCAACAAATTCGGGTTTATTGGATTTGTATAATTTCTGTAACTTGTTGATTTCAAGTTTTCTGCCAACAATTTTTGTATTCATATCAAAAAGTATTTAATGCCACAAAGGTACAAAAAACATTCAATATGGCAAAAAATAATTTTATTAGTTGCCAAAATGTGTTATTTTTTGCAAGTTTGGCAACGAATAAATGGTTGAAATGAATAAATAAAGTAATAAAGGTAAAAAAATAGGTATCCTTTTTGCTACTAAGGTTGCCTGATAGAAATAAGGTTTTTTAAACGCACAACCCGAAGGGTTGAATATACATAACCGCCAGCGAAACTGGCGGAAAACGCAGCGCAGGTGGTAGAGACGCGGCGCGACACGGCTCTACACGATACGGAACACAAAAAAAACAGCGAGAGCAGTTGCCCTCGCCGTCGTATAAATGGTGGATAATAAATAAATTTGGAGGTTATGAAATAATTACTACCTTTGCAGTATGTTATACAGATAATAATCTATGTCGTCGGTTAAGTTTTATACCTTTTGCGGCGGTATCCATATCAAAAATAAGTTCTCCGTTGCCAAATAAGGCAAATTCATTGCCAAAGAATGGCGTTACAAAAACAAGGATAAATGCCGCCGTCGCAAGATTAGTAAAAAACTTGCCTAACTCTCCGCAAAAGGTATAAAACTTAACCGACGACATAGATTATTATCTGTATAACATACTGCAAAGGTAGTAATTATTTCATAACCTCCAAATTTATTTATTATCCACCATTTATACGACGGCGAGGGCAACTGCTCTCGCTGTTTTTTTTGTGTTCCGTATCGTGTAGAGCCGTGTCGCGCCGCGTCTCTACCACCTGCGCTGCGTTTTCCGCCAGTTTCGCTGGCGGTTATGTATATTCAACCCTTCGGGTTGTGCGTTTAAAAAACCTTATTTCTATCAGGCAACCTTAGTAGCAAAAAGGATACCTATTTTTTTACCTTTATTACTTTATTTATTCATTTCAACCATTTATTCGTTGCCAAACTTGCAAAAAATAACACATTTTGGCAACTAATAAAATTATTTTTTGCCATATTGAATGTTTTTTGTACCTTTGTGGCATTAAATACTTTTTGATATGAATACAAAAATTGTTGGCAGAAAACTTGAAATCAACAAGTTACAGAAATTATACAAATCCAATAAACCCGAATTTGTTGCTGTTTATGGCAGACGGCGGGTTGGTAAAACCTTTCTTGTTCGTGAATTGCTTGAAAAAGAGTTCGTTTTCGACCTTTCAGGATTGGCAAAGGGCAGTTTGAATGAGCAGTTAATGAACTTTCATTTTACGCTTAAACGAGCGTCTGATAAGGAATTTTCTGTGCCAAAATCGTGGTTGGAAGCGTTTGAACAACTAATTACGTTGTTGCAAAATTCTACAAAAAAGCGCAAGGTTGTTTTTATTGACGAAATTTCTTGGCTTGATACTCACAAATCGGGATTTCTAACTGCATTAGAGCATTTTTGGAATGGTTGGGCTTGCTCAAAACGCGATGTTATGCTGGTTGTCTGCGGTTCTGCAACTTCGTGGATTGTAAAAAATCTTATCAATAATCACGGCGGATTGTACAACAGGATTACAGCCACAATCGAACTTCTTCCTTTTACCCTGCACGAAACGGAACTGTTTTTGAAATCAAAAAATATCAATTGGACACACTATCAAATTGCTGAAATTTATATGATTATGGGCGGAATACCTTTTTATTTAGATAAATTAAAGCAAGGCAAAGGCGTATCACAAAACATTGATAATGTGATTTTTAGCAAAAACGCAGAATTAAAAAAAGAGTTTCAAAATTTATTTGTTTCGCTGTTTGACCACGCAGAAAATTACGAAAAAATTGTTGAAATTTTAAGCTCAAACCGCAATGGTTTAACTCGCAAAAAGATACTTGAAAAGACAAAAATGAAAAGTGGAAACAAAATCACAACAATTCTTAACAACTTAGAATACAGCGGTTTTATTCGTTCTTATTCGCAACCGACCAAAAAAACAGAAGTTATCTATCAACTGATTGATTTTTTCACGCTGTTTTATTATTATTTTATGCACAAAAACAATGTTAGAGATGAAAAATTTTGGACAAACACCCTAAATACAGCCCGACACAATACTTGGGCAGGGTTTTCATTTGAAATTCTTTGTTTATTACACGTCAGAGAAATGAAGAAAAAACTTGAAGTTTTGGGCGTTCAATCGTCAGAATATGCTTGGCGCAGCAACAAGGCTGGACAAAATGTGCAGATTGATTTACTTTTAGACCGTGCCGACAATATAATCAATCTCTGTGAAATAAAATATTCAAAAATACCTTACTCTATCACAAAAGATTACGAAGAAAAACTGCGTGAAAAGATGGAGGTTTTTCAACAGGAAACACAGCCCCGCAAAGCAATACATTTGCTTATGCTGACAACTTTTGGAGTTAGGCAAAATAAATATTATGACATTGTTCAAAACGAAGTAACACTCGATGATTTGTTTGCCGAAAGCGAATAAATTTTACAACAAATGCAATTTTGGCAACAAATACAATTATTAGTTGCCAAAATTGTAAAAATATTGCTACTTTGGCAACTAATAGGAAAAAAGTAATCCGTTCCGGTAGTATGCAAAAAGACGGCGAGGGCAACTGCTCTCGCTGTTTTTTTTGTTCCGTATCGTGTAGAGACGTGGCGCGCCGCGTCTCTACGGATAATGGTAATTGTTTGCGGTGCTATTTAGCCCATAGGGCTTGCATATCAATAGAAAAAATACACACCAGCATAATGGCACGCGGTGCAAAAACAAAACCTTGAAAAACACTTGCTGTCCGCGCGCCATCACAGCGGCGGCAAAATATTTTTTCTATTGATATAAATGTCCTAACGGACAATTCCGCTGCCCCGTTAAGAAATTCAAAACTTCACAACCGAAAAATAGCGACAACCAGAGCCGCCAAGAAAGTTACAAAAACAGAGTTATTCGCGTGGATTGTAACGACATTATGCTACGGGCATCCGTAATATCAAAATGGCAGGAACGGCGAATACTGCAACGAGTACAATTAGAAAAATAGAAAGTGTTGTCATTTGTTTTGTTTTAAAATGGTAAATGTAGTTGCCTTAAAAATTAATCCGACTACAATAAATCCAACAGAAGTCAATAAGCAACATAGCGCAGATATCATAGATACTCTGGTTACGAATATAGCAAGAACAGTAGCAGCCATAACGCTTGCTCCCACCTTGATACAGACCTCTCCAAATTCTGTGCGAAGTTTTGCTATTTCAACTTTTTTTGTCATATAAATGCACTTATAGTACAAATGTACAAAATCTTTGAATTAGTAGAATACAAAGGTAATAAATTAAAATTTAATTCCCAAGTGCCGTAGGTACGCGGTCTGCCTTGATGGCGTACCTAACGGCACGCCGCGTCTCAACTAACCAAGGTTTGCAGCATTGTCCGTTTTCCGCCAGTTTCGCTGGCGGTTATGTATATTCAACCCTTCGGGTTGTGCGTTTAAAAAACCTTATTTCTATCAGGCAACCTTAGTAGCAAAAAGAATACATATTTTTTTAACCTTATTACTTTATTTACTCATTATCAACCCTATCGGGATGGGTCGCTCGGTAGAATATCAAGTAAGTTCGGTATAGGTCGCGCGGAGTAGGGGCAACGCCTTGAAAAACGGTTGCTGTCCGCGCGCAATAAACGATGTTTACCAATGTTTTCTACCGAGCGATGCATTCCTATGGAATGCAAATTAAAAATTCAAAAACAAAATACTCTGATAGATTTTTAGAAGTATCTTGAAAAAGAACCAAGCCGCTGAAAACTCAGCGGCTTGGGTGCAAAAATATACATCGTTTATCGCACAAACAGCAACTCGCGATACTTGGGCAGGGGCCACATTTCGTTGTCCACAACTAATTCCAATTTGTCAATGTGGTAACGAATGGTGTCCATTGCAGGTACGATTTTGTCGTGGTAGGCAATGGCTTTTTCGCGCTCGTTCTCAATCTTGTTGGCAATTTTGCGCTCATTGACCAAACTCTCTACACCTGTTGTAATCTCGTTGGTGTGATTTGCAATTTGCTCGATGAGGCTGCGGTTTTGCGCCGAAATTTTGGTATCATTGGGGAACAAGGCTACCGTTTTGGCAACGTTGTCCAACAAACTCGATTGATACTTGGTTGCCACCGGAATAATGTGATTGAGTGCCAAATCGCCCAACACACGCGCTTCGATTTGGATTTTTTTGGTGTAGGTTTCCCATTTTACTTCGCAACGCGAATGCAGTTCTTTGTCGTTCAACACCTTAGTTTCGGCAAACATTTTGATGCTGTCTTTTGAAAGGTAGTTGTCAAAGATAACAGGAACGCTGGTTTCGCAATCCAAGCCGCGTTTTTGGGCTTCTGCTTTC
>BNTQ01000113.1 GCA_025996715.1 Bacteroidia bacterium
TTTGTTTTTTTAATTTTAAAACTATGAAGACAAAAGTAATTTCCATTATGAGCCAAAAGGGTGGTGTAGGCAAGTCATCCCTTACCAATTCTGTGATATTGGATTGGTGCTTCAAAGACCTGCTGCGGACAAAGAAAATGCCCAAAATCCTACTCATAGATGCTGATGCACAGGCATCTATATCTACTTTGCGTAAAAATGACGTAGAGTTGTGTAAATTAGACCTTGAGGGAAAGGAATTTAAGGCATTAGATGCGGGGACGCAGTTGGCAGCCAAAGAGATGCGTGCGCAATTTGGTGCCTTGTATCAAAGCAAAAAATGGAATTATTACCCCATTTTTTCGATTGATGCGCAAGATGATGGAACACAATTGCAGCGGGCGTTGACTATCATTGATAGCGATGATTACGATTACATATTTATTGATATGCCGGGCACACTGCATCAACGAAACACGGCAGATTTATTTTGTTGCATCAACTATTTGATAATTCCCACTGTGATTAGTAATTATGGGGTACAATCAACATTAGATTTTTGTGAAATGGTCAATCAGCCTGCATTAAGAAGAGATAGTGCTATTAAAGAAGTTTATTTGGTTTTTAATATGTTTGAAATCATAAAGGCTGCCAAATATGATGAAGTAGAGCGAGAATTAACAGTGGCAGCAAAAATGCCATTTTTCAAAAGCAGAATAAAAATGTCATCATTTTTTCCTTCAAAACAATACAATTCCATCGTACCACCTACTTATAGAATAAACTTGAATACCTTAGAAATTACGGCTACGCCTAAGGTTACTAATATCGGCGAATTTACAGATGAGTTGAGAAAATTGGTTATGTCGGGCACTAATGTGTAACTTAAAATAAAAACTTATGGCAAACGGAAGAACAAGATTTAGCGGAGGTAGCGTATGGGATGCTATCCAACAATCAGAGAAGTCCTTCAAGCAGGAAGTATTATCGGCAGCACAAGCCGCTGATGAAATCGCAGAACCTGCTCCTCCTGTGACAAAAAAAGTTACAAAAAGCAAGGATTTGCAACAACCAACAGTAGAGACCACCCCCGAAGAAACGGCGGTAGATACAGCAAAATCTGCGCAAAAAAAAGAAGAAACACCGCTTCCAACTGCCACTGCATCGGGGTTGTCGGCTTTGTCTATACTTGATAAAAATAATAAGTATAAAAACTCTAAGCAGCAAATCAATATAGATGAGAATTATCGACAGTTTATCAGTTTAATAGCGGACTTGTATGATATTAGCATCTCGCAGGTTACTAATAATATGCTAAAGGTCGTATTTAATAACGAATTGCTTATTAAAGAGTTAAAGGCAGTTGCGAGTAAAAAGTACAAAGAAAAAATGAGTACCATAGACTTAAAATTGTCAAATTTATGACAAATACATTACCAAAGGGAAAGAAAAAACACCTGATTTTTGGGTGTTTTTTTCGTTTTAACATAAAAAATTTGGTAATTTAAAATTTTATTACCACTTTTGCAACCTCCTCTAAGTACCCGAATAGTCATTCGGGAGTTTTCTATTTTGAATTTTTATTAGTTCAACTGCTATTTTGAATTTAATTGCCATTACAGGGCAATCGCTTGTTCTTACATAGCAGTTGAAACAAGCGATTGTCTTGTTTCTGGCTTTTATACTTATACTCTTTTAAATTGTATAGTTATGGCAACAACAATAATACTCTGCATTGTCTTTCTCGTTGTAGGAATGGCGATATTATTTGGGATGATGCAATACTTCTTCGCCAAAAACAAAAGGGAAGAAGACCTACAATTGCAAAAACAGCAAGAGATGATGCAGCGCATCGACGAGGTATTCCCACAGATAGAGAAGATACTATCTGTGGGCTTGGAACTGAAACAGGTGGTTGTTGGCGGCGATGAGCCCTCTGTGGTTGCAGAGGTAACACGTCATCAGACCGTAGAAGATAAGATATTGCAGGTTGAAATTGATAACACTAACGAAAATGGCGGGGAAATACCCCCCTTAGATGGTGGCTTTGTAAAATAAAATGGCAACAACAAAGACATATCAGCAATTAAAAGACATTATACCTCTATACAGGATAGGGGAAGGCTTTGCTGTGGATAAAAATGGGTCTCTCACAATAGGTTTCAAAATTTCTTTCCCTTCGGTACATAATATCAATATCGGTGATTTTGCTATTACCGATGAAAATCCTGCCGGGCTAAATCTTAATATGAATTTGCAGTTGGCTATCAAAGATTTGCCCGACAACTACATACTTCACCATCAAGATTGGCAATGGTTTGCACCGCCAATGGACATCCCCAATAACCATAATTTTTTGAACAACGCTACCCGCAAAATGTATGGCGACCAAAAAGTGTTTTCGCACGCTGCCTATCTGTTTGTTACCAAACGGTCGGCAGCGTTTAAGGATGTTGATTTTTCGAGTGAGGCGGTAAAGATATTTGAGGAACAGATAGAGAATTTTCAGGCAAAAATACCCACCTTAAAGCCTGTCAAAATGAACGATAACGATTGGCTGAATTACCTTGATAGTGTATTTGCACTTGACCATTCCGATAGAGATAAGGTGCTTTTGGATATTGATTTTGAAAAACAAGAATTTGGCGACTATAAATTTGTGGGCTACACTGTCAATGGGGATAAATGCGTCAAAGAATATGATTACTGCCTGCGCAATGCCGAGCGTTCATCCACCACCAGCGAGCGGTTTAACTCGTGGACGTACCCGCTGACGTGGGGCGTGAATGCTACCAAAGTAGTGAACAACGTTATTGTTAGGGCGCCGCGTAAGACTATCCAATCGCAGGTGAGTGAGTATGAGAGTAAGTTATCGTTTTTGTCCAAGGTAATGCAAGCGAGCGTGAAACACGCCCAAAATTTCAAAGCCACTATGGGAATGCCTATTGAGGGCTATGAAAAGATTGAAGAAAGCACCTATACCCCCATACTTCATCATTATAGCGTTTTTTACTTTCTACCCAAAGACAATATTGCAGAAAAACAGCAGATAGAGCGTAAGATACGCGAAGGATTTTCTGATTTGCGGCTGAAACCTGAACGGCTGACCATAGATTGTGCCGATGTTTTTATGGGAACTGTTGGCGGTTGCGCTGCGTCGTTGAAATTCCCCATTCACCTGTATCCTGCTTTTTTGGACGAGGCGGTATGTTTTTCCAATTTTGAAGGCAGTTATGCGCAAAACCGCAATGGCATTGTATTTGCTGACCCGCTGCGGCAAGCCGTAGTGAAAGACTTGTTTTTTGAGCCTTACGACAGGGGGCTGATTACCAATTGGAATATGAACATTGTCGGTCCATCAGGTACCGGCAAATCTGTGCTCACCAATTACCTTGTGAGCACACTCTACTTTATGGACTTCTTTTTTGTGATTACCGATATTGGCGATAGTTACCAAAGTCTGTGCGAACTGTTGAAAGGCAAATACATTCGCGCCGATGCAGAGGGAAAAGCAATGTCCACCAATCCGTTTTTGCTGCCCATGCTTGACCCAACGAACAAGGCGCATTATACGGAACTATCTATGGAATTAGAGGCATTGATTGCTATTCTATTTATTGCGTGGGACACTGATAAATCGCTGAATGTAGAAAATCAAAATACACGCCAAATAATGGAAGATATGGTGGTAGAATTTTTGCACGACCGCTACCAAAGCAAGCAAGAATATGTGAATTTTGATAATTTCTACAAATTTGTAGAGAGCAAAGACAAAGAGGGTAAAATTAACCATACATTCTTTGATACAGCCTCGTTTCTATTGGTAATGAAAAAATTTACAAGTGACGGTTCATTAGGTTTTTTGTTCAATGGCAAGGAAAATCTAAACGATTTTTCGGGCTATAGAATGATAGTTTTTGAGTTGGGAGCAATAGAAAAAAACGAGATTTTGTTTCGGTTGGTAACGGCAATGATAACAATGCTCACCAACCGCATTATAGAAAAATCCAAGGCGCGTATGCGCTGCGTTTGGATGGACGAATGTTGGCGTATGCTGATGGACGACCATTTTGGCATATTTATTAAGATGTTGAGCAAAACTGTGCGCAAAAAAGACGGCGGCATTGGCGTTATTGTGCAAGAACTGAACGATATTTTGAAGTCGCCGCACGCTGATGCGATTATTGGCAATGCGGATACATTTATTGCGCTCTCGCACGAAGAAAAAGAAAGCCAAATTTCACAACACGCCAAGACCTTGAATTTGACAACAGAACAATTGAGTTTGTTGTTGTCCATTAAGAAAAAAGACCACGCCTGTTTTATCAAGCAAGGTAGCCAGTATGGCGTGTATTGGGTCAATATCAGTCCGGAACATTATGCAGTATTCACCTCCAAACGTGGTGAGCGTGAGGATTTGCGGAAATTGATAGAGCAAAATGAGGGCAACATTCCAATGGCAGTAGAAGAGTTTGTAGATAAGGATTTAGGGGCAGTGAAACGTAAAAAAGAAACAGCATGAAAAAAGTAAGAAAATACTTCATTAGTGGAGTACTGACAATCGTACTCCTACTGACAGTCTGCCCAAAAGCAAACTCCGGCGCACAAGTATTTGGCATTGGCGGTTTTAGTGATGATGCGTTCAATACGGCAATAGTGGGAACACTTTCACGTATCGAGGCTTTAAATGCAATTGCCAACAGCAATACTGTTCAAACAATGTTGAGCACGTTAGAGATGGCAGAGAAAATGAAAAAAGTTATTACTGTGATACAAGAGATAAATGATGTTTTTAAAAAATCAAAGATTGTAATGGAGATGGCGGCAATGACAGTCAATATCTACAACGAATACATAGCCTTTGTTCAAACGATATATCATAATGAAGAATTGTTGGAGTTGGAAGAAATAGAGATGTTTGTCAATTTATTGGATTATGCCATTTTTGACAAGGTCGCCGAAAAAATAAAGAAGCAAGAAGATGCTAGTTTAAAACATACTGCTAAAGATGTTGCAGGCGGCGCGTTTCAGCAGTTGGAAGATATTTTTCAATGGATAAAAACAAGTCATACAGACAAAGACCACTACACCGCATTGGAAGCAAAAGTGGCGGTTACTTACAACAAATTATCGCGCACTTCGCGGGATTTGCGCATAATGCGTAAATACTGCTATAGTTATATGGTTTCCAAACGGTATAGGCGCGGCGCCTTTGACAACGGCGAATATATTAAGTATGTTTATTACTCAAAATTCCGCCAGCAGGCGGTACAAAAATATCGGTAATTATGGTAGTTCTTAGCATTGAAAGTAGTTTATTAAACTTTTCCAAAAAATTGGACGATACGTTTTTTGCATCGTTGCGAGATGTGTTTTTTGGTGAGCAGGGCACAGGCACAAACGGCTTGTGGGGCACTTGGTATGCTATGATTGCCTCGCCGCTACTGATAATGTTTGCTGTCAAAGGCATTCAACTGATGATGGGCAGCATAGATGGTCAGAAATTACAAAAAGAACTTCGCCAATTTGGCTATGCTTTACTTTTTCTTGGTTTTGGTATGTTTGCAATGCCCATCATAGAACTTGTTGCAAAAGAATTGAATGGTTTTATGAAAGAGAAAGTAGTGAACACGGCAGGTCAGATGTACGATGCTAATGCAAAAAAATTAGCCGCATTGAAACAGCAGGAGTCAGCGATACAGAGTGCTGTGTTCAAAAGTGTTACAGGGATAGACCCCGAAACGAGTGAATTTATTAGAAATAATACGACAACAGAAAATATTTTGCTTGACCAAACTGCTCAACAAGAGGCAAAAAAACAAAGCCAAGTATTGGATAAACAAGATGTTGCCCGGCTACAAGAAATTCAACACGAAAGCGGTGCTGCCGATAATCTTACGAATATAATTTTGGAAACTGATATTGCCGCCTTGAAGGATATAAATAAGATAGAAGCCAAAAATAAGACTTGGGACGCGGTACGAAATATGAACCCCGAAAATTTTGAGATAGAGACAGAAGATAAATCGCTGCTAAGTTGGGGCCCTGTTGACATTGTTACCAGCATATTTACGATTTTGGGCGCATTGATACAAGTTATTATTTTGTTTATACGCGGGGTACTGCTGATTATTCTTAGGTTTTCTCTGCCTATTGTGATTGCAATGTCGTTTTTTCCTACGTTTGAGGGTGTGGTAAAAGAGTGGTGGGAGAGTTACAAATCGCTTGCTTTGTGGCTTATTCCAATTACCGTTATCGAAGTGATTTCGCAAGTTTCTTGGTGCGTTGCCAGAACTAATGTAGATATAGAAAACGTGGGTATAATGAACGCTATGACAGCGTTTGTGTGCGGCATACTCTATTTGTTGGTACCCACACTTACGTCAATGATGTTTGGCGGCTCGCCTGCAATGGCGGGCATCAGCCAACAGATTATGTCGGCGGGGGCGGTGATGTACTCACTGACAAAAGGAGCAGCCGGGTCTATCTATAATGTTAAGAAAGATAAGGATGGTAATAAATCAGTAGGCGGGCTTGTAGGTTTTGCCAATAAAGTAGATGCAGGGGCGAGAAGTGTGGTTGATGCAATTGGGGGCAAGGGGGATAAGCCCAAGCCTGTGGGATAAAAACTATTAAATTATGAGTAAATTTTTCAAATCATTAGCAGAAGTAAATGTTGCCGCCAAATTTTATAGAACATTGGCAATGACAAGCGTGTGCGTGTGCGCCGTAATTTGTTTGGCTGCTGTTTATCTCGTTACCGTAACAATGACCAAAGAGCGCAACACGCTCTATACCTTAGATGCCAACGGCAACGTGCTGCCAATGGTAAAAAGTAGTGTAGAAAAAGAACGCCCTGTGGAAGTGATGGCGCACGTTAGAATGTTGTTAGAGAATTTGTTTGAAATTGACCGATTTACCTACAAAGAAAAGTTACAACGCGCCCTCAACTTGGGCAACAACAGCATTTACGCCATCTACAAAGAGCAAGAAAAAGGCGGTTGGTACACCGACGTAGAGCAATATAACGCTCATAGCACATTGGTTATCAGTGCTTTGAGTTGCACCCAACAATCGCCCTATACTGTCAAAGCAGAATTTTCTGTAATCATCAATTCTGATATTACAAAGAACAAACGCTACGACTTAATATGGGATTTGATTGTAGAAGACGGCACGGTGGCACGTACCGAACAAAACCCGCACAATCTTATGGTGGTGAAAATCACAAAAAGGAAATTCGAGGAAGTAATAGAATAGTTTCAGGTTTCAAAATTTCAAGTTTCAAGTTTTTAAATTGAATTATTATGAAAAAATTTCGTTTCAATGCTGTTCAAAAGGAATGGCTGGCGCGTGTAGTAATGGTAGCCGTCTTTGTGGGGCTACCTATGTTGGCAGATGCAGCACCGACGGAGGATGCCAACATTAGTAAGATTGGTAAGACTATAACCAATATAGTAATGACTCTCATCGCTACAGCAGTACTTGCTGTGGGATTAATCAGGTGTGGTATGCTTGGCATTACTTATATGGCTAAACCAGAAAATGAACGCGGCAACATTTACTTCTGCTAATGATTTGAAAAATTTACTCATAATTTAATAGTTTTTATCCCACAGGCTTGGGCTTA
>BNTQ01000114.1 GCA_025996715.1 Bacteroidia bacterium
GAAAACCAGAGACTTATGGTCTTTGGTTTTTTCTTTTTTCCCTTCCAATTTTGTCTAATTTAAACGTTGGTTTAAATTAGACAAAAACAAGATTATTTATTGCTATAGTTTTGAACATAACCTAAACAAATTATGACTATGAAAACGAAACAACTTTTTATTGGTTGTGCTGCTGCGGTGGTGGCGGCACTTGTTGCTGTGCCTGCGGCGGCGGCAACGTATTCCGGCGGTGCGGGCACAGCCGACAACCCCTACAAAATTGCTAGCCTTGCCGATTTACAAACCCTTAGCACAACCAGCGGGGACTGGAACAAGCGCTTTATTCAAACTGCTAACATTGATGCCAGCGCCACCCGCAACTGGGACGGCGGCAAGGGTTTTACTCCCATAGCCACCGACGCCAACAAATTCAACGGCGTTTACAATGGACAGGATTACACTATTAGCAATTTGTATATCAACCGCCCAACCGCACGTTGTGTTGGATTATTTGCCGCTACGGATGGCTGGGTAGATCTGAAGAACATTCGTCTGATAAATGCGGACATTACAGCCGAGTCAAGAGTTGGTGCTTTAGTTGGAAGAAATGAAGGTTCCAATGTCACCGACTGTCATGCTACGGGCAGAGTATTCAGCGCCTACGAGGAGGCAATTGGCGGTTTGATTGGTGAGTTCTCCGGTAATGATGCTCAGATCAGGAGGTCTTCTTTTCAGGGCACCGTATCCGGCTCAGCATACGTTGGCGGTTTGATAGGGTATATTAAAAATGAGCCTTACAACCACGTTGTAACGCTCTGTTATACTACGGGCACAGTATATGCCTCAAACAGAATCGCCGGCGGTTTGATAGGGGGTACTGACTCCTACCTGCGAGGAATAGAAAAATACCCCTATTATGACTTTTTTCCAGTAGATATGGGAAACAATTATTCTATGGCAAATGTATCCGCCGTCCAAGAGAGCGTCGGCGGCTTAATAGGTAGTTGTAAGTTGGGATATACAAACTTACAGTATTCTACGGGCACAGCAGTATCCACATCCGGCAACAGCAATGTTGGAGCCTTCATTGGTACGTTGATTTCATCCTCTCAAGTAAACAATAAGACTGTAAATGGTACAGCCAATTATAATTACTACGACCGCAACACCAGTGGACGCTCCGACTCGGATCATGGAGCCACGCCCAAAACCACTACCGAAATGTGGAAGCAGGCCACCTATTCCAATTGGAATTTTAGCGGCGCCAATGGTTGGCTTATCCGCAATACCAAGAGTTATCCTTATTTTACTTGGCAAAGTGCTCCTGCGTATGTGAACGTTTGCAGTCGTACCAAATTGGATGTTGACCTATTTGACGCGGTGGATAGCGTGGTGGTGTACGCCGGCAATAGCCCCACCAGTACCCGCCTTGGAAAATCGTCAGCACTCGGTAGCGGCACTCAAACTATTGTGCTTAATCTGGCTCTTTCTTACGTAAATCAGACCGTTTATGTTGTAACCTACGAGTCAGGCAAACAACCTTCGTATCCTGTGCGGGCGAAGGTAGTGCCCACCATTACCGTAACTCCACAGAATACCTCCAAATATTACGGTGATGCCGACCCTACGATATCTTACGCCTTAGCCGACGAAGATGATGGTCATACTATAACAGGACTTACCGGCGCTTTTAGGCGCGTAGCAGGCGAACAGCCTGGTACCTACAATATCCTCCCCCCCGAGCCCGGTTTTGTCTATTCCGGTCACGAGTTTAAGTATAACACAGGAACGTTCACCATCAACCCCAGGCCTGTAACAATAACGGGTATCTCGGCGAGCAGTAAAACCTACGACGGCACCGTCACCGCCACTATAACGGGCAACGCCGCTATGAGTTACAAGGTAAGTGGCGACAATGTAGCGGTTGCCACGAGCAGCGCCAGCGCCGCCTTTGCCAATAAGGCTGTAGGCACAGGCAAAACAGTAACTTTTAGCGGCTATAGTTTAACAGGCGCCGATGCTACTAAATATACGCTGAGCCAGCCGGCGGCAGTTACGGCAAACATCACTATCAGAACGGTGAGCATAACGGGCATTTCGGCTCAAGGTAGAGAGTACGACGGCACCACCAACGCCACTGTAACCGGCACAGCCGCCATGAGTTACAAGGCAAGTGGCGACAATGTAACGGTTGTCACGGGCAGTGCCGCCTTTGCCAATAAGAATGCGGGCACCGGCAAGACGGTAACTTTTACCGGCTTTAGTTTAACGGGCGCTGATGCTGCCAACTATACGCTGAGCGCACAGCCGGCAGCCGTTACTACGGCAACCATCACCGCCAAGCCGCTGACGATAAACGTAAGCAGTGTTACAGCAACGGCCAAAAATTATGATGGCAACGTTACGGCTGCGGTTACAGGCGTAAAATTGGACGGTGCAATTACAGGAGAGACCTTGACCGCACCTACGGATTTTACGTGGACAGCGGCTTTTGACAGTCCCACTGCCGGCACCACCAAAACGGTAACCGTAACAGTAACGCTCACGACGAGCACGCTGGCAAGCAACTACACTTTGCCTGTTACCACGGCGACTAAATCAAATCAAACCATTAACAAAAGCCCTCAGAGCACGCCGACCATTACGAGCGGAGCCCTCACCAAGACCTACGGTGATGCTGCCTTTACCCTTGCTGCTACCGGCGGCGAGAGCACAGGGGCTTATGCATGGCGCAGCGGCAACACCAATGTGGCAACAGTGGTAGCCAGCGGCAGCCCCACCACGGTAACTCTTACCGGTGCAGGTTCGGCCATCATTTATGTCAAAAAGTTGACTGATACCAATTATGGCGAATCCGCCGAAACAAGCATAACGCTGACGGTGAACAAAAAGCCGGTAACAATAACGGGTCTCTCGGCGAGCACTAAAGAGTACGACGGCGGCACCACCGCCACGGTGAGCGGCACAGCCACCGTCAGCGGCAAGGTAGGTAGTGAAACCGTAACGGTGACTACAGGCACCGCCGCCTTTACCAATAAGAATGCGGGCACCGGCAACAAGACGGTAACTTTTACCGGCTTTAGTTTGGGCGGCACTCATGTTACTAACTATACGCTGAGCGCACAGCCGGCAAGCGTTACTACAGCCACCATCAACCGCAAAGCGCTGACGATAAACCTGAACAGTATTACAGTAGAGGCCAAAACTTATAATGGTAACGTTGCGGCTACGGTTACGGGCGTAAGATTGACCGGTGCTGTTATCGGAGAAACACTGACCGCATCTACGGATTTTGAATGGACAGCGGCTTTTGATAGTCCCGATGCCGGCAACACCAGAACAGTAACCGTAACAGTAATGCTCGAGGCGAGCACGCTGGCAAGCAACTACACTTTGCCTATTACCACGGCGACTAAATCAAATCAAACCATTACCAAAAGCCCTCAGAGCACGCCGACCATTACCCCGAGCGGACCTCTCACCAAGATCTACGGTGATGTTGCCTTTGACCTTGCTGCTACCGGAGGCGAGAGCACAGGGGCTTACTCATGGCGCAGCAGCAGCAACAATGTGGCAACAGTGGGAGCCAGCGGCAGCCTCACCACGGTAACTATTATCGGTGCAGGTTCGACCACCATTTATGTCAAAAAGTTGTCTAATACCAATTATGACGAATCCGCCGAGAAGAGCATAGTGCTGACGGTGAACAAAAAGCCGCTCACGGCAACGGTGGCGGTGAGCAGTAAAACCTATGACGGCAACGCCACCGCCGCCGTGAACGGCACAGTTACCGTGAACGGCAAAGTAGGATCCGAAACCGTAACGGTTGCCGGAGGCACCGCCGCCTTTGCCAATAAGACTGCTGCCGACGGCAAAACAGTAACTTTTAGCGGCTATACTTTAACAGGCACACATGCTGCCAACTATACGCTGAGCGCACAGCCGGCGGCAGTTACGGCAAACATCAATACCAGAACGGTAAACATAACAGGAGTTTCGGCGAGCCATAAAATTTATGACGGCACCGCCACCGCCACAGTAACGGGCGTAGCCGCTATGAGTTACAAGGCAACCGGCGACGATGTAACGGTTGCCACGGGCAGTGCCGCCTTTGCCAATAAGACTGTTGCCAACGGCAAAACAGTAACTTTTACCAACTATAGTTTAACAGGCGCTGATGCTGCTAACTATAGGCTGAGCGGCCAGCCTGCAGCAGTTACGGCAAACATCACTATCAAAACGGTGAGCATAACAGGAGTTTCGGCGAGCAATAAAACTTACGACGGCACCGCCACCGCCACAATAACGGGCGCAGCCACTATGAGTTACAAGGCAAGTAGTGACGTTGTAACGGTTGCCGGAGGCAGTGCCGCCTTTGCTAATAAGAATGTTGCCGACGGCAAAACAGTAACTTTTACCGGCTATAGTTTAACAGGCACTGATGCTGCTAACTATACGCTGAGCGGCCAGCCGGCGGCAGTTACGGCAGACATCAAGGTCAGAACAGTCAGCATAATAGGCCTCTCCGCGAGCACTAAAGAGTACGACGGCACCAACACCGCCGTTGTGAGCGGCACGGCTACCGTGAGCAACAAAATAACAACTGACAATGTAACGGTGTCCACAGGCACCGCCGTCTTTACCAATAAGAATGCGGGCACCGGCAACAAGACGGTAACTTTTAGCGGCTTTAGTTTGGGCGGCACAGATGTTGCCAACTATACGCTGAGCGCACAGCCGGCAGCCGTTACTACAGCCAGCATCTTCGCCAAAACGCTCACCGTAACAGCGGACAACAAGAGCAAGCAACAGGGAAGACCCCATCCGGCGTTCACGCTAAGTTACAATGGCTTTGTAACCGGCGAAAATGTCAGCAACTTGAGCACTCCACCCACAGCCGGCACCACAGTGGATGTGAACAGCCCCGAAGGAACCTATCCGGACACTATCAAGGCAGCGGGCGGAGTAGCGACTAACTATGTTTTTAAGTACATTCCGGATACGCTCACCATCACCTCTGCCTTTTGCAGCGGCACGGGCACGCCGGCAGACCCCTACCACATTTGCGACCTTGAGGATTTGCAATGGCTGAGCGAGCACGATATGTATTGGAACAAGCACTTTGTTCAAACCGCCGATATTGATGCCTACACTACCCGCAATTGGGACGGCGGCAAGGGCTTTACTCCCATAGGCAACAGCAGCAAAAAATTCACCGGCACCTACAAGGGCAATGGGCACGCTATTAGCAATTTGTACATCAACCGCCCCACAACCAATTGCATTGGGCTGTTTGGCTATCTCAATTTAACGGCACAGGTGGATAGACTTGGACTGCTGAATGTGGACATTAAAGGCGGAAATGAAGTTGGCGGTTTGGCAGGGCATAATATCGGCACTATCACCAACAGTTATTCTACGGGCACAGTAGCCGGCAATGACGAAGTTGGCGGCTTGGTGGGGTATAATAACTACGGTAGCACTATCAGCAACACTTATTCGCAGGCGCAGGTATCCTGCAGCGGCAATAACGTTGGCGGTTTGATAGGGAGCAACAACGGCGGCACTATCTCCCACAATTATGCTACAGGCACAGTAGTCGGCAGCAATGCCTACATAGGCGGTTTGTTAGGCTACAACAACGGCGGCATTATATCCAACAATTACTACGATAGTGAAACCAGTGGACGCCGGTTTGCTATAGGGAGTAATACCGCTACTACCGGTACCAATCCTACCGGTGCTCAAGCCAGAACCACCCACGAGATGTGGGTGCGTGATACTTTTGTGA
This sequence comes from Bacteroidia bacterium, assembly GCA_025996715.1. GTDB lineage: Bacteria > Bacteroidota > Bacteroidia > Bacteroidales > UBA932 > BNTQ01. The sequence continues at coordinate 5,771 of BNTQ01000114.1, forward strand.
ATGCCAATTGGGATTTTTTTAATAACATTTGGAGCATCCGCGATACTATGACTTACCCTTATTTTGGCTGGCAAAGTGCGCCTGTGTATGTGCACGCTTGCTACCCTACCCTATTGGATATTGACGTATTGAATACGGTTGATAGTGTGGTGGTGTACAACAGCAACAAGGTACGCCTGACAGAATTGTTGCCTCCAACTGCAGGCAGAGGTAACATTACCCTCAACGTTTTGCCATACAATACTCTTTACATTGTAACCTACGAGGCGGGCAAAGTGCCCTCGTATCTTGTGCGGGCGGTGGCAATAATGGACACTATTACGGTGCGTCCGCAGCCTACCTCCAAAGTCTATGGCACTGTTGCCGACCCTGCCATACCTTTCACCTTAACCGACAATGGCGGTCATAATATGACAGGCATAAGCGTAGGCGGTTTTGAACGCATAGCAGGCGACACGGTTGGAGATTATCGCCTCACATTTAACCCCAGCCAATGGATACCACCTCTCAACCACGTGTTTAGGTTTGACACAGCAGGCATCAGGTTTAGCGTTACCCCCAAGTTGCTCACAGTAACAGCGGACGACAAAGTCAAAACGCAGAGTGCCGCCCATCCGCCGTTCACATTGAGGTACAGCGGTTTTGTACAGGGCGAAGATGAGAACAACTTGACTGTTCAACCCACAGCGCACACCACGGTGGCAGAAAACAGCGCGGCAGGGACATATACGGACACGATAAAGGTGTCGGGCGGTGTAGCAAGCAACTATAGTTTTAAATACGTTGCGGGCACGCTCACCGTTACCCTCAAACAGATATTTGATGTAGTTTGGCAAGATACCGTATATGTTTATGATGGTGCAAAACATGCCCCTAAGGCGAGTATAACGATAAATGGCGGTGTTTTGTGGTTAGAGGTGGACTCTATTGGTCCCAACGCACGTCCTACTGCTCCTTACAATGTTAAGGTCAAAAACCCCAGTGACACAATTGAACTCAGATACGCCTCCAAGCAGTTTACGATAGTGCCGGATACCGTAAAAGTAATGGCTCACGATACGAGCAAAGTATATGGCGACACCGACCCTGCTTTTGCCTTTGATGCCGACAAAACTTTGATAGCAGGCAACACATTTTCGGGTACGCTGAACCGTGTTGCAGGCGATACTGTTGCAAGTTCGCCTTACGCTATTCACCAAGGCACTTTAACGGCAGGCAGCAACTACTACATTGATTTTGTGGGTGCTAACTTTAGCATCAACAAGGCAGTCTTGACGGTGCAAGCCGACCCCAAAATCAAAAAACAGAACACCCCCAATCCACCGCTCACAGTGAGTTACAGCGGTTTTGTAATGGGCGAAGGTGAGGGCAATTTGACCACACTGCCCACAGTGAGCACCGCCGCCACACAAACCAGCCCTGTGGGCAAGTATGTGATAGAGGTAAAGAACGCTGCGGCAAACAACTACGCTTTTATTTATGTGAACGACACGCTCACCGTTACCGACAAGACGATATGCGAGGTAGTTTGGATAGATACTGTATTTGTTTATGATGGTGAAAAACATGCCCCTAAGGCGAGCATAACGATAGACGGAACTGTTGTGTGGCTGACAGTAGATTCTATTGGTCCCAACGTAAACGATTCCTACACGGCTACGGCAAGCACCAGCATCGACACCATTGCTCTGAGCAACCATATTGGTCGTAGGAGTGGCA
>BNTQ01000115.1 GCA_025996715.1 Bacteroidia bacterium
TTGATAATAAATTACAATGATAAATAAAAATAAAATTTTCAAATCGTTGCAGCCCTAAAAGCTTCTACAACTCAATAATAACAATAATTTCAAAGAACTTGATGGTAAAACAACGCAACGCTAGTGGATCATGAAAATAAATTATTCCAAAACTTGTACTCTTCCGCAGGATTTAATTCATCTGTTGAAAAGTCGGGGTCTGTCAATCACTGACGAGCAAAAAGTTGTCAGTTATCTTACCAACATCGGCTACTACCGGTTGAGTGCTTATTTGCATCCTTTGCTGAAAATTCCAAAAGAAGACCATTTATATAAAGATGATGCTACTTTCGACATGGCACTTGATATGTACCGCTTCGACCGTAAATTGCGGATATTGCTTTTTAATGAAATCGAGAAAATAGAAGTTGCTATTCGCAGCGCAATGAATAATCTAATAAGCAGCGGATTGGATGATGTGTTTTGGATGACAACTGCAACGTATTTCCACAATAATGTTATTTTTACCAAAACGCTTTCGCTTATTGAGTTGGAAATTGCCAAAACTCGGGAAGAATTTATTGAACACTTTAAAAGCAAGTACTCAAATCCTTATCCGCCTGCATGGATGATTTCGGAAATTATACCGATGGGAATGTTATGTAATTTATTCAACAATCTGAAAAATAAGACACTTTTAAAGAAAATAGCACACCAGTTTGGCACTTCTTTGCCTGTTTTTTCTTCATGGATATTGATTCTTTCTAATTTGCGGAATTTATGCGGACATCATACTCGCCTTTGGAACAGGGAAATTCCGGTTATTTCTCATAATCTGAATGCGCCTATCTATCCATGGATTGACCAGTCTGCCGCCGACATGAAACGTGTTTATTTCCGCATCTGCATCATCAAATACCTGCTGTTTACGGTTTCGCCGAACAACCGTTTTACGGAAAAACTTAAATCGCTGCTGGCTGAATATCCGACTGTTGATATAAGGGCAATGGGGTTTCCTGCCGGCTGGTACAATGAGCCTCTCTGGCAAATTGTCTGAACTGTGATTTTAGGGTGATTAGTTATACACAAAATACAGCATACAAAGGCACTGATTTTATATTGTTTTCAAAGCCGAAATTCTTTTGCGATATACGGATTGCGTAGGGGCAGTTGTATTTTTTCATAAACATTGTCAAACTGCGGCTGCGGGTGTTTATTCCACGTTTTACTTCCACAGGAACTACATTTACATCTTCCTGCAACACAAAATCCACTTCGCCCTGATTGTCGTTTGTCCAGTAAAAAAGCGGCTTTCGGTTTGCCGTAAATGCCTGCGCTACATAATTTTCGATATATATATGCCAAAAATAGTTGGTAATACATAGTGTAAATTTGTGCCACTCAACAACTTATATTAAGTTTATTGAAATCGATTTCAATAAACTTATTTTTTATGGAAGGAACAGGAAAAAACGTCAAAAAATTGAGGTGTTGGGGGTGTGGAAGTTTGAACACGATAAAGTGGGGCAAACAACTTGGTAAACAGCGATTTAAATGTAACCATTGCGGGATGTTCTCCACCCGCAGCAATTCAGGCGTGAGGCGTAAAAATCGCGAGCATTGGTTTCGTCAATGGATAGTTGGCAAACAGACCTTTAGCCAACTTGTTGCACAAAGCGGCTACAGCGAAAGAACACTCAAACGTTACTTTTATGAGCAGTTAGAGCATTACCCACAATGGCAGATAGTCAAGCGCGATAGGGTTAATTTGCTGATGGATGGTACCTACTTTGCCAACAAAATCTGTTTAGTTTTGTATCGCGAAAACAACGTTAAAGCGACCTTATTTTACCGTTTAACAGACGGAGAATGGGAGTCAGAGCTTCGCGAAGATTTGGAAAATATTATGAGTTTGGGCATTGAAATAGAGAGTGTTACTTGCGATGGTTTGAGTAGTATTCTCAAAGCCATCAAAAAGGCAAGCCCTCACACAATCATACAGCGTTGTTTGGTTCCTATTCAGCGGGAAACAAGAAATTGGCTTACCCAGCATCCGCAATCGTTGGCAGGACAGGAATTACGGTTGATAATCAATAAATTACACACCATAGACAATCACGAAAAGTGGGGTTATTGGGTGGTTGAATTGATATTTTGGTACAACCAATACAAAGATTTTGTGAATGAAAAATCATACAAAGAGGAAACGGGCAGATATTGGTTTAAACACAAGTTGGTCAGAAAGGCATTTATACACATCCAACGCGCTTTGCCCGATATGTTTCATTATCTTGACAACCCGCGTATTCCAAAGACTACCAATGGTTTAGAGTCTTTTTTTGGACATCTAAAACAAAACATATCGCTACATCGCGGTTTGTCAAAAGAGCATTACAGGAACTACCTAAAATGGTATATTTACTACAAAAGCAACGAAAAATAGGTTTTTTTAGCCATAAAAGGTGACCGGTATAAACAAAGAAACTGCCCGGCAGTTCTACCCAACAGTTTCTCATTTTACCGTGTAACCTGAAGTTTATTGCTGACAGGTTGCTCCTCAGCAGAGCCTGTTTCCTCTTCAACTTCGTGCCAAATGTACAACTTTTTTCCCTAATTGCTACCAACTATTTTTGGCATCATTACCTAATTTTCCGTAAATGCACCGAGCAATGTGTTTGCCTCGTTGTTTTCGGCAAGCAACATCTGTACCGGGATTTGCGATTTCAGCGTAAGCATACCCACATCGCCCATATATAACTTAAAATCAGGAAAATACTGATAAACCGCTATCGGAATTTCGCCCTGCGTAATTTTCTGACATTTCAACGCAATGCCTGCAAATTTCAACCATTCGAGCGATACGCCGAAAATAGTTGCCGTGCCGCCTTTCTGCACCATTTTGTACTGAAATTTGTGGTTTTCCTTCGTCAACTGCGCGGGAATACTGTCGTAACAGGCGCGGATTTTTATGCTTGTGGCAGGGTCGGCGTATTTCGCAGTATCGGCAATGTATTCGTTATAAATATCCGTTTGCGCATTTGCCGTCTCAATATAACTTTCGCTTTCCGCAAAACTTTTGACAGCCGCAGGCATTCCGCCGATAACGAGATATTTTTTCAGATATTCCAACGCCATCTTATGAAAAACAGGTTCCATTGCCTCGTTGTTTTCATAATGCTGCCGTATCATTTCCGCCAATTTTTCGCGCTCCATTGCCCAAAGAAATTCCTCAAAATCAAGTGGGTAGAGATATATTTCATTCACTTTTCCCACAGGAAATGAGTATTTTTCTCTGTGTTTCATTGCCACTGCCACACCGAGCAAACTTCCTGCTGCTGCAACGTGATATTCGGGCGCATCTTCACAAAAATACTTCAACGAAGTCAAAGCCCGCTCACACGCCTGAATTTCATCAAGGAAAATCAGCGTTTCGCCTGCTTTAATTCGCTGTTCTGTATTTGTTTCAAGGGCGGGAATCAGAACTTTGGGCGAAATGTTTCCGTCAAAAATCTCGCGTATCGGCTCGTTGCGTTCCAAATTGATATACACCATATTGGCAAATTCTTTTTCGCCAAACTCTTTGATACTGTATGTTTTACCAATCTGACGCGCACCGTTCAAAATGAGCGGCATACGGTTTTTGCTGTTTTTCCATGCAAGCAATTCTGCTGTTATTTTTCTTTGCATAATTTCTTATTTTTAAGTGCCAAAAAATCAAAATTTTCTGACTTTTTTACACTTAATTATCAAATGCAAAAGTACAACAATTTTTTGAAACAACAAAAAATTAGTCGGGCCGCCCATTCACAAAGGCGGGTATTGATTCCTGAAAGCCGCTTGTGGCTTGGTTGATAGAGTAGAGCGAGCGGGTTTCGTTGGCGTTGTGGTCGTTGTTGCGATAGAGGGGGGCGTTTTTTTCTTCCTCCGAAATGTTGTCGTCCAACAGTAAGTTTTTGTTGCGGCGTTTTGCAAAAAACAAGCCTGTGGCTGGCTTATCAGGTGTGTAAGAGGTTGGTGCAGCGTATGGAACATTCTCGTGCATTGCAGGTGTGCTGTTGGTTACAGGGGGGTTTGCACCGCCACCTCCCAACCACGTTGTTCCACCACCGGCGGGTTTTGGCAATGGGGGTATGCTACTTTTTGGCACATTTGTTGGAATATCCACAATAGGCGAGATGGGGGGCGATTCCAAATCCTTCATTGCAAACCCTGTGGCAACAAGGCTTATAGACACTTCGTCGTCTGCCAATGCGGGGCTGATACCGATGCCGTATTTGACTTTGACCTGACTGCCCACCGTGTTGATGACGTGTTGCTGCACTGTGCCCAATTCTTTTTGCAACAATTCATTTTTGCCCATCATAATGTTCACCAATATGTGCCGCGCTCCTTGGATGTCGTTGTTGTTGAGCAAAGGCGAGGTCATTGCTAATTGGAGTGCCTGCATGCCGCGATTTTCGCCCGATGCGCGGCCTGTGCCCATAAATGCAATTCCGCTGTCTTTCATGGCTCGCCGCACGTCTGCCAAATCGACATTGCGCTGCATGGGGAGTGTGATTACTTCGGCAATGGATTTGACGGCGGTGTAGAGCACTTCGTCGGCTTTTTCGTTGGCTTGCGAAAATGTGAGTTCGCCATACAATTCGTCCAACTTGGCGTTGTTGATAACCAAAAGCGAATCCACGCACTTTTGCAACTCCTTGATGCCCTCTATGGCTACCGGAAAGCGGTCAGGCTCGCTGTATTGCGGCGGAATAGTTACCACAGCCACCGTGAGAATGCCGCGTTCTTTGGCTTTGCGGGCAATCACGGGCGTAGCCCCTGTGCCTGTGCCGCCACCCATTCCGGCGGTGATGAACACCATTTCGGTGTTGCTGTCGGCCAACATTTTGGTAATATCGGCGAGGCTTTCTTCGGCAGCCTTGCATCCTTCTTGCGGCTCAGAGCCGGCTCCCAAGCCCTTTGTGAGGTTTTTGCCCAAGCAAATTTGGTAGGGGATAGGGCTTTTTTGCAAGTCTTGCGCGTCGGTGTTGCACACCACAAAACTCACGCCCTCAACGCCTTGGCGGTACATATAATTGACAGCATTGCCGCCGGCACCGCCCACGCCAATCACTTTGATAATGGAGCCTCCTTTGGCTGTGCTCACAAACAGTTCTGTAAAATTGTTGTCGTCCATAGCAGTAATAATTTGTTGAAAAATAATATCATAAACCTGCGGTTATGTAAATTCAACCCTGCGGGTTGTTTTTACTTTTAAAAAATTTTCGTTTGGCTATCGTTATCCCTATTGTCATTAGCGCAACAAGCCCTGCAAGGATTGCCAGCCAATCGCCGTAGCGCACGTAGGGGGTGATGGCGGCGTTGGTGGTGAGGGTGGCGGCAAAGGCGTCCTTGGTCCACCACTGCGTGCGGTGCAATATCTGCCCTCGCTGGTTGATAATTGCCGAAATGCCGGTGTTGGCACTGCGGGCAAGGTCGCGGCGGGTTTCGATGGCACGCAAGCGGGCGTAGTTGAGGTGCTGCCTGTGTCCGGGCGTGTTGCGCCACCAGCCGTCGTTGGTAATGATAAATAGCAGGTTGGCACCCTTTTGCACATATTGGGTGCAAAATTCGCCATAAACCGATTCGTAACAAATGGCAACTCCTACGCGGTAGGCGCTGTCTGGGTTGTAGAACACGGTGCGTTCTTTTTGTGTGCCCAATCCGCCCGCGCTACCGCCCAAATCAATAGCCCATTTGTCCAAAAAACGCAAGTACTTGGGGTAGGGCAGCATCTCTACGCCCACCACCAATTTTGACTTATGGTAAATGCCAACACTTGCGCCGGTATCTATTTGCAGCGCCGAGTTGTAGATGTCGTAAAAATGCTGTTTATCGTCTATAAAAGAACGTGCGGTGTAGGAAATTGTATCGCCATCGGCGTACTCGTACATTGTGGTGGCGCCTGTAACGAACTTAATTTGCGGATGCTGTTGGCAAAAATTTTTGATTTGCTCAATGCTTGCATTGCTATTGATACGATTCTCCCAAGTCTTGTGCAGCGCGGTTTCGGGCGCAATCACATACTGTGTGGTGCTATCCACAACCGAGTCTGCCAACTGCAACAAAATGTTCAATTGCTGCTGCACCGAAACGCCGTCAAATTTATCGTTGAATGGGTCAATATTGGGCTGCAAAACTGCCACTTTGCACGGCTCGCCCGCAGGAGTTGTGTAGGTGCAAAACCTTGCAACAGAGCCAATGATAGGAATTATTAACCAAAGGGCAAAAACGATGAATAATGATTTTTGCGGCTTGTTTTTTTGAGGGCTTGAGGGCGATGTGAGTTGTTTGAGTAAGTAAAAAATCAACACATTAGCCACCAACACCCAGCACGAGCCGCCCAATGCTCCTGTGAGTTCGTACCATTGAATGAGGGCAATGTCCTTGCTCAAACCGTTGCCCAAAGTGAGCCATGGCCACGAGATTTCGGCGTTGAGAAAAAAATGCTCCCACATTATCCAAAAGGCAACAAAGGCAACGTATCCCAAGGCGGCAGTGCTGTGCCGCTTGACCACTGTGAACAGCCAAAACACAAACGTCATCAGTGCCGCCGTGGCAACCACGGCACCCACCATTCCCCAAAAAGTGGCGTTCATTATCCAATAGGTGGTGGTCAAATTCCACACCACAAAAGTGAGAAATGCCCACTGCCACGCACACTTTTTGCCCTTTGCACCCAAGTCCGCTTCCACCATCAACAGCGGCACAAATGCAATGAGCAACAGCAGCCCAGAGCACTGTTCAAAAAACGGCAGGCTCAACAACAGCGCGCTCAGCAGCGACAAAAGAAGGTATTTTATTCGTGTCATTATTTATTTTACACCAACAAGAAACACCACTTTTTGTAGTGGTTTTTTGTATGATTTTTAACCTACAAAGATAGATATAATTATTGAATTGGCAATGATTTAATTTTTATGCGAGGTTGCATCGCCATTGCGCCAAGCCGTTCGTTATAGGCAACCCAAAAACCAACTGCCAACCAGCGACAACACAGCAAAAAAGAAATGACAATAAATTTTCAAGAAAAGAGATATTTTATTCCGAAAAAAGTTGTATCTTTGCCGAAAATAACAAGACATAAAAAAATAGAAATGTATGAAATTTACAGAGCGGATTAGACAGTTACGCGAAGAACGCCAAATGCCACAGCGACAATTTGCTGCAGCTTTGGAAATTGATACGGCTACCTATTGCAAAATAGAGAAA
>BNTQ01000116.1 GCA_025996715.1 Bacteroidia bacterium
TATTCGGTTTTGCTTAATAACATATCCTGATTTGCCGACAAAAAAACTTCCTGTAATTTTACAATTTCAAGGTTTTCGAGCAAAGCCAATGTTTGTCCTCTTCGCACAAAGTCGCCTTCCAATACCTTGATTTGGTGAATGATGCCGGAAACAAGCGAATTAACGTCTGCCTTGTTTTGCGGTGCAAGAACCAACTCGCCGTTGGCTCGCAAAACAGCATTAAGATTTTTCATCTCAACCGTTCCCAACTCAATGCCCACCGTTTGCATTTGTTCGGCGGTGAGTTCGATTTCTTCGGAATGATGTTCTTCCGATTCCGATTTTTTTTCTGCGGGTTTCCCGCCATTGCAGGCTGTAAGCGCTACTGCGGCAGCCATACCGAAAATAATTGCTGTATATTTCATTTTAATTTTCTCCTTGTAAATAATTTAAAACTATGATTGACTGATTGAAACTGTTCAGTGCATCGGCATATTGCAGTTTGATGCCGATAGCCGTTTGCAGATTTTGGATATATTCCATATATCCGATTTCGCCCAGATGGTAGGCGGTTTGCGCCGTTTGAGCGATTTCGTCGGCTTGCGCAATGCCTGCCGTTTCGTAATACGCCAGACTTTCTTTTGCTTTCTGATATTCGTTGTATTGCACAGAACAAGCGTTTTGCAGGGATTGTTCCGCCTGCTGGCGTTCGATGCCAATTCGTTCGTTGCGGATTTTGGCGGCTTTTATTTTCGCTCTGTTTGCGCCAAAAAATAACGGTACGCTCACGCCGATTTGAAAGCCGGGCAGCCCTGTGTCGTTGAACGAATATCCGCCAAAAATATCAGGCAAAAGTTTGTTCTGTTCCACGTTGATAGCGGCTTTGCCGACGTTCATTTGTTGGTTGTAATAATCCAAAACAGGATTATTTTGTACAGACGCCGATTGCCACGTTTCTACTGCACGAATTTCTGTCGAAAGAATCATTTCCGGCGTGTTGAGCAATTTTTGTAAAACGAGTTGGCTGTTTTGCAAATCCGTTTTTGCCTTGTTCAACTGCAAATGATTTTCTTGTGCGCGGCTTTGCGCATTTATCAGTTCCAAGCGGTTGCAATCGCCCGCATTGTAACGGACGGTGGCGCGTTCCACAAAGCCGCTGTAAATGCTGTCCTGCTGCTGCAAAAGTTGAACAATTTGCTGCGTGCGGCAAAGATTAAAATATGCTTCCGAAACGCTTTTTGTGATTTCGTTGCGCGTAACAAGTTGCGACTTTTCCGCCAATCGGGTTTCTTCTTTCAACATTTTACCTTGCGCGGCGTAAACCGTTGGAAATTCAAAACTTTGCGTAATGCTCACATTTTTGTCAATCCACGTGGGCGTTAGCGGGTCTTGCGAGTACGACACGCCTGTTTTATCGGGATTGAAAGCCGTACCTTGCAATGCTTTTGCCTGCTTCACTTCCAAATTGGCAGATTGAATTTGCAGGTTGTTTTGCATCGCTGTTTCGATACATTGTTGCAAAGTACGGCGGGTTTCCTGTGCATTGGCATTGTCAAACGAAAAACCAAAAATAAACAGCAACACAACGATTGACAATGATTTATTTCGCTTCATAATTATTTTTTCTAAATTGATTTTTCGCTCAAACACCACATACAACGCAGGCAACACAAGCAAAGTGAGCAGCGTTGCCGTAATCAGTCCGCCGATAACGACAGAGGCGAGCGGCTTTTGTACTTCGCTGCCTGCGCTTGTCGAAAGCGCCATTGGAAGAAAGCCCAGCGAGGCAACCAAAGCCGTCATCAACACAGGGCGGAGGCGTATCATCGTGCCTTTGCGCACACGCTCGTAAACGTCCGTAATGCCTTCGTCTTTGAGTTGGTTGAACTGCCCGATTAGCACAATGCCGTTGAGCACCGCCACACCAAAGAGGGCGATAAATCCAACGCCTGCCGAAATACTGAACGGCATATCCCGCAACCACAACGCCGCAATGCCGCCAATAGCCGACAAGGGTACTGCCGTAAAAATAAGCAGGGCTAATTTTACGTTGCGGAAAGTAAAAAACAATAAGGCAAAAATCAACAGCAATGCAGCGGGAACGGCAATCATCAAACGCTCTTTTGCTTCTTTGAGGTTTTGAAACTCGCCGCCGTAGGTGTAATAATAACCGGCAGGCAAATTCAATTTACTGTCAAGAATGGGTTGAATTTCGCTCACCGTGCTTTCGATATCTCGCCCTCGTACATTAAAACCTACATAAATGCGGCGTTGTCCGTCTTCGTGTCCGATTTGGGCAGGCGCAGTTTTGTAGCCGATTGTTGCCACTTGATTGAGTGGTATTCGTCCGCCCAAAGGCAAGGGAATATACAAATTCTCAATGCTTGCAAGGTCGTGGCGAAGTTCTTTTTTGAGGCGCACAACCATATCAAAACGGCGGTCGCCCTCAAACACCACACCTGCCACGCTTCCTGCAAAAGCAGTTCTCAAAACCGTATTCACATCACGGATTGACAAGCCGTAACGCGCTATCTGGTTGCGGTTGTACTCGACCTGAATTTGCGGCAATCCGTTAACTTTTTCAATAAACGGCTCGTTCACACCTTCAATGTCTTTAATCAATGCCGCAACTTTGTTTGCCTGTACAGCAAGCACGTCAATGTCGTCGCCAAAGATTTTTATTGCCACGTCCTGACGAATACCGGTAAAAAGTTCGTTGAATCGCATTTCCATCGGTTGGCTTATTTCGACGTGAATGCCGGGGATTGTTGCCAGCGTTTCTTCCATTTTTTCGCACATTTCTTCGCGGCTGCGGGCAGAAGTCCATTCCTCTTTGGGCTTCATCGAAAGCATCATATCGCCAATTTCAATCGGCATCGGGTCGGTAGGTATTTCCGCACTGCCAATGCGGGTTACAGCCTGTTTTATTTCGGGAAATTTCGCTTTCAATGTTCGTTCTGCCAAACTGAACGTTTCGATTACCTGCGTCAACGAAGTTCCTTGCGCCACGCTAACTACGGCGGCGAGGTCGCCCTCTTCCAAAGTGGGAATAAACTCGCCGCCCAAACGGTTGAAAATCGCCAGCGAGGCGATAAGCAGGGCAATCATTGACACAACAATCGTTTTTTTCCATCGTAACGAAAATTCCAAAACCGGCTCGTAAAAACGCTTGGCGGCATTTATGAGCCGGTCCGAAAAATTTTGCTTGTGTTCGGTTTTCTTGCTCAAAAACAACGCGCTCATCATCGGTACATACGTCAGCGAAAGGATAAACGCACCCAAAATGGCAAACGAAACGGTCTGCGCCATCGGGCGAAACATTTTGCCTTCGATACCGACTAATGTAAGAATGGGCAAATAGACAATCAGAATAATTATTTCGCCAAAAGCCGCACTGTTACGGATTTTTGAAGCGGCAGTGTAAACCTCGGCATTCATTTCCAATTGGCTTAGTTTGGGCAACTTACCATACTTCTCGTTGACGTGTTGCCCTGTAATGCGGTGCACTATCGCCTCAACAATAATCACCGCCCCATCGACAATCAAGCCGAAATCAATCGCACCGAGCGACATCAGATTGCCGCTCACGCCAAAGATATTCATCATACCAACGGCAAACAGCATTGACAGCGGAATGACCGAAGCCACAAGAATGCCGGCGCGGAAATTGCCGAGCAGCAATACAAGCACAAAAATGACAATCAACCCGCCTTCGAGCAGGTTTTTCATCACCGTATTTGTTGTTCTGCCAACCAACTCTGTGCGGTCAATAAACGGCTCAATGATAACGCCTTCGGGCAAACTTTTCTGTACCTGCGCCATTCGTTCCTTGACGTTGGCAATGACTTTTGAAAAGTTTTCGCCTTTGAGCATCAGCGTAATGCCTGCCACAACTTCGCCCTCGCCATTGCGTGTAACTGCGCCGTAACGAATGGCAGAGCCGATTTGAACAGTCGCCACATCGCGAATCAGTATCGGCGTTTTATCCGTGTTGCGAACAACTATTTTGCCAATATCATCAAGTGTTTTTACAAGACCCAGACCGCGAATAAAGTAGTAGTTCGCGCCCTGTTCGATATACGAGCCGCCGGTGTTTTCGTTGTTGCGTTCCAATGCCTCGTAAATTTCGGCAATGCTGACGTTCATTGAGGCGAGTATATCATTATCCAAAGCAATTTCGTACTGCTTGACGTGTCCGCCCCAGGCGCTCACTTCGGCAATGCCTTCGGTACCTGCAAGTTGCCGTTTCACAATCCAGTCCTGCATCGTGCGCAAGTCCATATCGTTGTACTTGTCTTGGTAACCTTCGGCGGGACGGATAACGTAATGATACACCTCGCCCAATCCGGTAGTAATTGGAGCAAGCGAAGGCTCGCCCAATCCGGCAGGGATAAGGCTTTCGGCTTCTTTTAGTTGCTGGCTGATTTGCTGCCTCGCCCAGTAAATATCCGCATTGTCCTTGAAAACAATGGTGATAACGGATATTCCGCTACGGCTGATACTGCGGCGTTCAATGACGTCGGGTATATTCGCCATCGCCAATTCAATCGGCGTGGTAATAAACTGCTCCACCTCCTGTGCGCCCAAAGTCGGCGCGTTTGTGATTATCTGCACCTGATTGTTGGTAATGTCGGGTTGGGCGTCAATCGGCAGGTTCATCACCGAACCCGTTCCCCAAACTATCAAAGCCAACGTCAATATGCCGATAATCAGTTTGTTCTCTATCGAGAACTTAATGATTTTATCGAACATAATTTTTTTTAATGAAAAATGAAAAATTAAGAATGAATAATAATGAATAGTATTAAATTATTCATTATTAATTGTTAATTATTCATTATTTTTGGCGGTTGCCAAATGTCTCCGCAGAAAGCAGAGTAGAAAGGGTGCGTATAGTCAATTGATTGTACAAATTTGCCTTGCAAGTCGGTTGCAACAGCATCCATGACGGCAACCGTAAATCCGTGACAAGAGCCGCAGGAATGGAAGGGCGAGCAACAAACATCGCAACAGCCGTCGCCATCGGCAGAGTTTTCGCAGGTTGGGTGAATGTCAGCCAATGCCTGCTCCGCCATTTGCGGCGCAGCAGACGAGATAAACACCATCAATGCTAATATGACTGCAAAAAATTTCATGGCACGAAGGTAGTAATTATTTTTTATGCAAACAAATTGCCAAGGTTGCATTTTTTTTATTGCGCAACAAACGCATAAACATTGCCGGAAAAATCTGTGGCAATCAACGTGTTTCCGGAGATAGCCATACTGGAAAAAGAAGGCGCTCCGGTATGCATTTTCCATACTATCTCACCTGTTTCCGCCTTTAATCCGTATAGATAACCATCCGATGCTCCGAAATAAACCGTTCCGTTACAAAGTACCGGGCTGGATTCCACTGTGGCAAAAGGTGTTGTTGTATAGGGTGTTGTATATACTAACGATTGTCCCGTGGGAGTATTCCAGATAACAGCAAGCGATTCTTTATCCAGAGCGACAATACCCTTATCGGCTGTTCCGAAAATAATCCGGTCATCTGTAATCAAAGGAGTAGATGTATTTTCTAAATTACGTTCCGGGATTTCTTTTTGTTTTACAATCTTTCCGGTCTGCGGTTCTATGATAAAAATACTTTTTCGGGAAATGAGATAAAAAAGTCCGTTATGCAACACCGGAGAACCACCCCGGTCGCTTAGTCCGTCCTGATTGAGTTTCCAAAGACCGCTTCCGGTTTTCAGGTCATTTCCATACAATGCACTCCAATGCGCTCCGGCAACCAAAACGCCTTCGCCTGTGGTGAGCGTTGTAGATGCGCCCTCGTTGCCTTTCCAAGCCGGATTTTGCCATATTTTTGAGCCGTCCTGTACCTTAAACGCGCTTAATCCGCGTCCTGTTCCGGCATAAACAATCCCATTTTCGGCAACTAAACCTTCCGCAATGTAACTGTAAGGATCATCTGCAACATTCCTCTCCCATTGCAGTTTACCGGTGTTACTATCCAGCGCATACAAATACCCTTCCGCATCTTGGGCAAAAACGAATCCATTATCGTACGCGATAGAATTTTTAATCGAATTGCGAGTCGGGAATTTCCAAAGTACATTTCCGTTATGGGCATCCAACGCAAAAACGCCATTCACCGGTTTTCCGTTATCATCGCAAGATGCTACAATAATTTTATTATCAACCATTAACGGCGAAGACATAAAGATATTGGCTCCTATATTTTTTACCCACGCTAACTGCAATGGCGGATTGATAACTGCCGTAGATTTTCCGGTATGTTGTGCATCGCCAAGCAAAGCAGTCCAATTGTCTTTCAAATTTATTTTTGTAGAAAAATTCTTATCATAAATAAAATCGGACGAAGAAACTACCGTTTTTCCGTTTGTTAATTCGGCAGTTACCGAAACGAGTAGTTGTTGTCCGTTCCATGCGGGTTGAGGGTTTATCTCCGCATACCAGTTCCAATCGCTTAAGGGCTGCATATCCATCGTTTGAAGACGGCTCGTATTCCCCTGAACAGATACGGTATAGGAAACTTTTTTTACCGTGGATCCGGAATGATAAGCATTGACGGAGAGCGGAATTTTCCCCGAAGGGAGCAAAGGAGTAATTGTTTCATGGGCAGGAGAAGCGATAACCACTTGAGGTTCAACAAAACAATAGTGCAGTTTGAACTCCGGATTACTTTTATCATCCATAGTTACAACCCGAAATGCAGAGGTAGAATGATCGATACCTCCCTTATCCAAAGTTGAAGTACAAACGGTGTAAATACCCTCTTGGTTGCGTACATAATTGATATGCAAATGTCCGTAAATCCAAGCCTTCAGGTTATGTTTCCTCAGGTCTGTTTTTTGATCTTTCGGGCCAAACAGGAAATCATTGCTTCTCGTCAAAATGTCGTGATTGAACACAATGACCGCCTTATTCGGGTCGGTTTGCGCAAGGTCGTTTTTCAACCAGTTATGGACTTCCTCCGTAGTGTAACTTGGCCGGGCGTCTCCGCCCGCCATGGGAGTTACGATATAATGCGTATTTCCATATTCAAACGAGAACCAGGTGGGACCATAAATGGATTCGAATAGTTGTTCGCCGTAATCGCCTTTCACCAAATCATGATTCCCGATGCAATAATATACCGGA
>BNTQ01000117.1 GCA_025996715.1 Bacteroidia bacterium
GCGGCGTGGGCAATGTTGTTGTTTTATCCTACGCGAGCCGAAAAGAAAGGTAGCGTTTGGCGGCACGTTATACAAGTGCTTATTCTTTGCAGTGCTTTTTATTTTTTGCGGTTTTTGGTTATTATACTGCCGTCTATTGCTACACAAGCAATCAATATCATTGCCACGTTTGTACTCATTATTCCTATACTTCGTAAATTTCTCATCATTGCTCGCTATTTGACAATAAAAAATGTAAGCCTTGATGACAATGTAAAAAATGCGGACGGCTTTGAACAAACGGAAGAATTGATTGAATTTACCAATGAAGACGGCGAATTAGTGTCTGTAAATCTCCAATATGAATTTCGGTATAGAGGTCAAAAACGCACAGGGTATGCAAATTTTCTCAATCCATTTCGCGGCACGCTCACCATCGGCACGCCGGGTAGTGGTAAAACTTATGTCAGTTTGGAGGAATTTATGCGGCAATTCATCAGCAGAGGCTATGCTGCGGTGATTTACGACTTCAAAGACCCCGCATTGAGCAAACTTGCCTATTCTTATCTGCGTGATTATCAAATTGCCACAGGTAAAGCAAGCCCAAAATTCGGCTATATTTCATTCAAAGATTTGAATAAAACTTACCGATGCAACCCGATGAAAGGTATTGCTACCGTTGAGGAAGCAAACAACTTTGCAGAGTTGCTGATGCTGGCATTGAATAAAACAATGGCAGACAAACAGGGCGATTTCTTTAATGAAAGTGCGAAGTCCTATACAGGTGTTGCCGTTTTTGTTTTGGGTGTTTTGTTTGATGGAAAATATCAATCATTGCCGCATTTGCTCACTATGGTAGGTTGGAAAATCATAGAATTATTTCCTGTTTATGCAATGTTGAGCGTGTTTTACCCTGAATTGAGAAGCACCATCAATACTTTTATGGAAGCGTATGAACAAGGCGCAACCGAACAGTTACAAGGGCAGGTAGCATCGGCACGTATTGGGCTTGCACGCATCAACAACCCGCTGCTTTGTTATGTGATGACCGAAGACGAAGAACACCCCGAACAAAACATAAGCCTTGATGTAAATAATCCTAACGACCCTATTGTATTTTGTATCGGCAACGACCCCGACAAAGATATTATTCTTGGACTTGCCAACAGCGTTTATCTATCTCGGTTAGCGCAGTCTATCAACAAAAAAGGACATCCCACACTATTTGGTATAGATGAATTGCCCACCGTTTTTATTAAGGGACTTAACGTGCTTATTGGAACGGCAAGAAGCAATAAAATAGCAGTTTCTTTGGGATTTCAAGACTATACGCAACTCACGCAAGACTATGGAAAAAATGTAGCGGATGTTGTTATCAGCACCTGCGGCAATGTTATTAGCGGCAGTGTGAAAGGTGATACTGCGCATAAGTTGTCAGAAAGTTTTGGCGATAAAAAAGTACTGAAATTAAGTAAGAGTGTTAATGGCGAAGGTGATGTCAATACCACTTACAGCGAGGCACGCGAGCGTAAAATTCCGCAAAATGTAATAGAAACACTGTCGATGGGTACATTTGTTGGTAGGGCATTGGACGAATTTACAGTATCTGTTGAGCACAAAGAATTTCACGGACGTTTCATTATCAACAAAGAGCATAAAAAAATCAAACACAAAATACCCAATTTGCGCAATATGAATGAACGAGAACAAAAAAGGGCAAAAACAGAGGCACAGATGAAAGTAATGCAGGATGTGCAGATTTTCATCAACGAGGCAGGCGCAGTGGCAAAGCACTATGAGAAATTGCTAAAAGAATACACCAAAGTCGTGCCACAAAAAGGCAAAGACCAACGTCCCGCTAATGAATTTCAACCGATATGCCTTGAACGTTTTGTAGAAAACCCCGATGATACCGAAGAGCAAAAACAGTTTACGCTGTGGTTAGAGGAGGCTTATGCTATTGTCAATGATTTTGAGGCATTATCACCTGTTGATGATGTATTGACAAAGGAAGAAAAATTTATGGCATTGTTAGAAAACGTGTACAATGCAGAAAGTAGCAAAATAAACATAGTGAAAGATTATCGCAAAAAACTTGGACTAATGAATTTAGCGAGCGTTCAAAAACGCATTCAAGATGAAAATATCAATGTTTATCAGCCGCAAGGCGAATAGTTTTCTTTTTTTTTTATTCACTTTAATTTTTAATTATTATGCAAAAAATTTTCATTTCAGGTGCGCTTGGTGCGGATGCTGCAAGCAAAGAAGTTGGCGAGAACATTGCCATCAATTTTAATGTTGCCGTGAACGAAAAACGCGGGGACAAGGAAGTTACGAGTTGGTATGGTTGCACCCTGTGGCGCCATAAAGACAAAGCGAGTATTGCGCAGTATCTCAAAAAGGGCACGGGCGTTATCATTGAGGGCACGCCCGAAGTAGAAGTGTGGCTGGGCAAAGAGAAAAACGAGCCGCAAGGACAGATTAAAATCACGGTGCGCGACCTTGATTTTATGAGTGGTAACGCCAAGAAAGCGGAACCGCCTATTGAAAACAATTAAAAATAAAAACTATGGAAGCACCAGATACAAAACGCATTTACAAAGAATGCCAAACCGTAATAGCAAAACTCAAACGCCCTATTGAAGATTATGACCGTCAATTAAAGCAATTTGCTATTCCAAACGAGTTTTTTAAAAAGTAGATTATGTCCTACTCCAAAAAACAGCACCTACAGCAAAATCTCGCTGTCATCGAGCGTCTTTTTTACCCTCGCGATACCACGCTTAAAACCATTGAATTATTTAAAAGTTACAGCGGTTTTGGCGGGTTAAAATGCGTTTTGTTGCCCGCAGAGACTGAAGGAGATAAAAAGCATTGGTCAAAACCGGAGTTAGATTTGTTTCCTTTGGTACAGGAATTGCACAGCATTATCCGTGAAAATACGGTGAGCGAACAAGAATACAAGCGTTATATGGATAGCATCAAAAACTCGGTGCTCTCGGCGTTTTACACGCCCACAGAGGTGGTGCAGACCATTGCCCAATCCTTGTCCAATGCGGGCATTACCGCACAGACCATACTTGAGCCATCTGCAGGAGTGGGACAGTTTGTAGCAGATTTCAAAGGTGTATTTCCGCAAAGTTACGTGGTGGCTTACGAAAAAGACCTTATTACAGGTGAAATTCTGCAACGTTTGTACTCCGATGAAAGGGTGCATATTCGTGGTTTTGAAACCTCTGCCTACAACAATCATTTTGACCTTGTTACAAGCAATATCCCCTTTGGGGATGTTGCCGTTCCCGACCCCATTTTTGCCACAGGTGATGCCATTCATCGGCAGGCAGCCCGCAGCGTACATAACTATTTCTTTTTGAAAGGCTTGGACACTGTGCGTGATGGTGGGTTGTTGGCATTTATCACTTCGCAAGGCGTGGCAGATGCGCCCGGCAACCAGCCCATCCGCGAGTACTTGATGCAGCATAGCGACCTTGTGTCGGCTATTCGTTTGCCCAATAATTTGTTTAGCGAAAATGCCGGAACTGACGTAGGCAGCGACCTCATAATTTTGCAAAAAAATAGCAAAAAAGCAGACTTGTCCGAGCGCGAAAAGTTGTTCGTTGCAACCAAACAGACCCGCTCTGCGGGTACAAACATCAATGGCTATATTTACAGAAGTACTAACAACATTATTTTTACCGATAACAAAATAGGTACCGATGCCTATGGCAAACCCGCTATCCTACTTACACACAGCGGCGGAGTGCAGGGTATTGCAGAAGATTTAGCACAAAAACTTTCACGCGATTTATCGGAAAATTTGAGCCTTAACTTGTACCGGCAACACGCGCCTGTGCAGAATATAATAGAGCAGCCGAAAATCACGGTAACAGAAGCCCCGCCTGCCCCGCAGGTTGCGCCAAAAGCGGCACCGCGTCCGCAGGCTGTTCCATCTGTGCCCAAAAAACGGCAAGCCAAATCCTCTGAGCCTTTGCAATCATTACAATTTGACTTATTTGCACAGCCGCCGCTATCGCCGGAAGAAATTGCCAAAGCAGCGCAGCGCGAAAATATTCCTGCCGATGCCATCAAAGCCCAAGCCGCTGCCACCGCCATTGAATTTACAGGCATTTTAACAGGTTATATGCGCACAGGCTCGCTTGTAAAACAAGACGAACAAATAGGCTCACTCTCTACCAACGAAGACGGCGATTTTATGTTCACGCCATTGCAATTGAGTGAGGCAGACCGCGCCAAAACAGCGGACTACATTGACCTTCGCGATGCCTACTACACTTTATATGGCAAAGAACAAACCACGCAATTAGAAGCCTCTGCAGAGCGCGAGCAACTGAATACTATTTACGACAATTTTGTGCTCAAATATGGTGCGCTCAACAACAAAGTCAATGCGGGTATTATCAATTTGGATGCGCAGCGCACCGAAATCCGAGCCATAGAAATAGAACAAAATAAAAATTTTGTCAAAAGCGATATTTTTCAAAAGCCTGTTAGTTTTGCTACCAATGTTGAGATTAACACGCCCGAAGATGCGCTATTTGCCTCGCTCAATCTCTTTGGCAACGTGCGAATGGGCTACATTACCGAAAAACTTAATTTACCACAAGATGAAATACTAACAAATTTAGAGGGTAAAATTTTCTATAATCCGCTTTGCGAGACACATTACGAAGATGCCGCAAAATTTCTATCGGGCAATATCATCCAAAAAATTAGTGAGTTAAATACCTATTCTAATGCTCATTTGGTGGATGGAAAGCCCGATGAATACTTGCAAAAGTCCATATCGGCATTAGAAAAAGTTATCCCCGAAAAAGTGCCTTTTGAGTTGTTGGATTTCAATTTCGGCGAGCGGTGGCTACCGACAAAGGTATATGCTGACTTTGCAACACATTTGCTCAAGACGAAGATTGATATTAAGTATTTGCCTGCCTCCGACACATTTAGTGTGAGTGCAAAAGATGGATATACTCCCGAAATTTACGAAAAATACAATGTCCGCACCGCCCATCGCAACTACAACGGCATCAAAATAATGGAATTTGCATTACAGGATACTACGCCCAATCTTAGCAAAACCATTGTACGAAACGGGGAAGATGTAAAAGTTGCAGACACGGAAAGTATGCAGAAAATTCACGCACTTACGGATGAAATTCGTAGCGAATTTACAACGTGGTTGAGCCGTCAAACCAAAGCAAAACAAGATGAAATTACCAACCTTTACAATCAAAAATTCAACTGTTTTGTAAAACCTTCCTACGATGGCTCGCACCAAACCTTACCCAATTTATCTTTTGAAAAATTTAAGTACAAAGACTTGTACAAAACGCAAAAAGACGCAATATGGATGCTCAAACAGAACGGTGGCGGCGTGATTGACCACGAGGTGGGCGGCGGCAAAACGCTGATAATGTGCTGCGCTGCGCAAGAAATGAAAAGGCTTGGTACTGCCACTCGTCCTATGATAATTGGCTTAAAAGCCAACATTGCACAAATTGCAGAAACCTACCGCGATGCCTATCCTAACGCGCGAATTTTGTATCCCGGCAAGGAAGAATTTGGCAAAAACAAACGCGAAACATTTATCAATAAAATCAAAAACAACGATTGGGACGTGGTGATAATGACCCACGAGCAGTTTGGTTTTATACCACAATCGCTTAAAATACAGCGAGATATACTAAATAAAGAATTGTCGGCAGCCGAAGAAAGCCTTTCTGTAGCCAACGATGGCGACGGTGCAAGCAAAATGCAGTTGCGCAGTTTGGAAATTCGCAAAGAGAATATTGAAGCCAAATTAGCAAAAATTAATTACAAAATTAACAACAAAAAAGACCCTACGCCGGATTTTCAAGAGTTGGGCATTGACCACGTTTTTGTGGATGAGAGCCATTATTTTAAAAATCTGATATTTCAAACGCGGCACAATCGTGTGGCGGGTTTGGGCAATCCCGATGGTAGCGAGCGCGCCCTGAATTTGTTGTACGCTACCCGCACCATTCAGCAAAAAACGGGCAAAGATTTAGGAGTAACATTGTGTTCGGGCACGCCCATCAGCAACTCGCTCACCGAATTGTACTTGATTTTCAAGTACTTACGTCCGCAGGCGATGTCGATGCAAAACATTAATTCTTTTGATGCGTGGGCTGCCGTGTATGCCAAAAAAACAGTCGATTATGAATTTTCGGTAACAAGTGAAATCAAACAAAAAGAACGTTTCCGGCATTTTATCAAAGTACCCGAATTGGCGGCATTTTACAGCGAAATTACCGATTACAAAACTGCCGATGATATTGGGCTTGAACGCCCGAAAAAGAACGAAGTTTTGTACAATATCCCACCCTCTCCGCAGCAACAGGAGTTTACGCAAAAGTTGATAGCCTTTGCCAAAGACGGCGATGCTACCCGGCTTGGCAGAGCACCGCTTACCGACCGCGAGGAACGCGCAAAGATGCTCATTGCCACCAATTATGCCCGCAAAATGTCGCTCGATATGCGGCTCATCAGTCCGGCTTTGTATGATGACCATATTGACAATAAAGTTTCGCATTGCGCCGGCAAGATTTTTGAGTATTACAAAAAATTTGACAAGCAAAAAGGCACACAGTTTGTTTTTTCTGACTTGGGCACTTACAAAAAAGGCGAGTGGAATGTTTATGAGGAATTGAAGCAAAAGTTAATCTACAAGGGTATTCCGGAACGTGAAATCCGTTTTGTGCACGAAGCAACCTCTGATAAAAAGCGCGATGAGATGTTCAAAGATATGAACGCAGGCAAAATCCGCGTACTTATTGGCTCTACGCAAAAATTGGGTACAGGCGTGAATGCACAAGAACGCGTGGTAACAGTCCACGACTTGGACACGCCCTGGCGCCCATCAGACTTGGAACAGCGGCACGGACGGGCAGTGCGCCCAGGCAACGAGGTGGCAAAATTGTACAATAACAACACGGTGGACGTATTTATTTATGCCACCGAACGCACGTTGGACACTTACAAATTCAATCTTTTGCAAAACAAACAGTTGTTTATTTCGCAAATCAAAAACAACAAGCCGGGC
>BNTQ01000118.1 GCA_025996715.1 Bacteroidia bacterium
GGCATTGTACCTTTGTATTGGTACAGTACTTTTCCTGCATAAACTACTCCATCAGGTTGATTGTTGTACCACGTCGTACCGTAAAAAGCAGAACTTCCAATGCTTGTAACGCTGTTAGGAATGGTAACAGAGGTAAGACCTTCGCAAACGTAAAAAGCAGCAGATGCTATTCCTAATGTTCCTTCTTCTATGGTAATAGATGTATTGGCAGGCATTGTACCTTTGTATTGGTACAGTACTTTTCCTGCATAAACTACTCCATCAGGTTGATTGTTGTACCACGTCGTACCGTAAAAAGCAGAACTTCCAATGCTTGTAACGCTGTTAGGAATGGTAATAGAGATAAGGCTGCTGCAACCTGAAAAAGCACTCTCTCCAATGCTTGTAACGCTGTTACCAATGCTAACAGAGGTAAGATCGCTGCAACCGTAAAAAGCTTGCTGCTCAATGCTTGTAACGCTGTTACTAATAGTAACAGAGGTAAGACCGCTGCAACCGCGAAAAGCCCAGTATCCAATGCTTGTAACACCATTGTCAATAACCACCGTCTTAATAGCGGTGCTGTAAGAATACCAAGGTGCATCATTAGGGTAGAGGAAATAATTTGCCATTGCTCCTGTGCCTGCAATGGTAAGGGTGCTGTCGACGGTGTTTAGGGTAGCAGTTACGGAATTAGTTGGGGTACAATGACCGGGCCATTCACCACAATATCCACAATCCCACGTGTGTATTTCAGCAAAAGCAGTAGTAGAAAGGGCTGCGAATACTATGAGAGTAAAAATTCGTTTCATAAGATTTTGATTATTTAATGAATTAAAAATACATAAGTGATGCTAAACTCCTACTTTTTTGCAAATTTTATTTAAAGAGCAATTTTTACAGCGAGGTGTTTTGTCAGAACAATAACATCTTCCTGTATCAAAGCAAGGTCTATCAAAAATGCCGGGATATTGAGAATACATCTGCCGAGCCTTGCCTATAATATCCTTCTTTAAAATTCCTTCATTGCTATTGCACTTAACAAACCCCAGTCTTTTCATTACACGCATAACGTGTCTATCTACCGAAATATCTATAGCCTCTTTGTCAGCCAGTTTTACTTTGAAACTTCGCACTAAGATATTAACTGCCATTGTGGATATTTTTTGTCCTATCCCGTTAAATTCACGAAACCGCTCTACGACATCACAACTGGATGGTTTGTCAGACCATATTTTAGACGCATCGAAATGGTACTTACATTTGATTAATTGCACTGCATCATAAAAACGTTGCGCTGCTTTTTTAATGTATCTGATGCGCAATTTTAAACTTTTGTCTTCAAATAAAGAAACATATTTTGATAATGGCACTTTTTCCAACTCGTTGATAGAACAGTTTTTGATGATTTTTTCTGCCAATAGAGCATTAAATATTTTGTAAGGTGCCATCCATGCATATTCTGCTTTAATCATAGCATCCATCACGCACCCTAAAACAAAAGCATGAGGTATATCTGTGATGTTATTTATCAACGCATTAGCATTTTGTTTGTCTTTTTCATTCTCCTGCGGTGTATCAAGACAAAAATTGTGAGGTTGTTTCTCATTTTTTAACATGTGTAGAGCAATGGTTAAAAATTCTTTTTCTCTTTCTTGTTGTGTCATAACATTTCAATTTAATGGTTACAAAAAAACACTGCAAAAGTCCGCATTATTTTTCATTCCACCACTATATTTTTGTAGCGGATTTTTCTACAAAGCGTGAATTGTTTGCTACAACGAGTAGATAACTTGAACTGCCGAGTTGGACACAATTTGCTGCATTGTGGGTGCGTCGGTTTCGATGAGCAAGATGTGTTTTTGGGTAGGAGAGTACAAGTGGGCATAAAAATCGTAGTGCAGCACCTGCGAAATTCTTATGAGTTGCATCATATCTATGCTTTTGCGCTTAAAAATATCGTAGATATTGGAACGGTCGCAATGAACTTCCTTTGCCATTTGGGCAACGGTGCAACCCTGCTCTGCCATTTTTTGCTGAATGGCTCTACCAATATGTATGTCTTCTATATCCATTTTCAAAATATGTTTTATCCCACGCAGGGATTGTGTAAATTATATTGTCATAGTGTGTAAAAATTTAGAGTTTGTGGGTACAAAAATAGAAAAATAAAAGAATGACGAGTGTTTCGGCAAAAATTTTGTACCTTCGTTTGTATTATTCACTATAATTGGAACAAAAATTATGCAAAAAAAATTGACCATTGCCTTAGTGGCACACGACCATCGCAAAGTGGATATGGTAGAGTGGGCACTCTTTAACGCGCAAACGCTTTCTGCCCACAAGTTAGTGTGCACCGGCACCACCGGCGGCCTCATCCAAGCCGCCCTTAGCAATGCCGGTGTCAAATCGGAGATAGTGTGTATGCACTCGGGACCTATGGGCGGCGATGCCGAAATTGCTGCTATGGTGGTGCGCCACGAAATCCACTTAGCCGTTTTTCTCATCGACGACCTCTATCCGCAGCCCCACGAAGCCGACATCCAAATGCTGCTGCGGCAATGCAGGGTGCACAACGTGCCCATTGCCTGCAACCGCTACAGTGCCGACCTGATGATTACCAGCACGCTCTGGGACGATGAACACTACATTCCGTCCACACCACAATACGTTGAATTTGTGCGAAAATGAGACCCACAGGGCATTCAGCGGCGCTGCGCAAAGAGCAATTGTGGCAACAAATTGCCCAATTGAGCAGCGACAAAACGACAATCAATTTGTTAATTGACACCAGTTTGAGCGCCAACTCGCAGGAGGCATTTCACGCAGCGTGGATGCTCGAATCGTTGGCATTTGCAAACCCATTGCTCTTTGCCGAATGTTTTGAAAACTTTTTGTTGCGCTTTGTGCAAATCACCAACGGCAGTGCCAAGCGGCATTTTGGAAAAATACTACTGCATTTTTTGACCCTATCGCAACGCGACCCCGCTATTGCCAGCCGCCTGTGGCAGTGCAATTTGGAGCCTGCGGCAATGACCTGCTTAGATTGGATGAACCCCTGCGAGCGTGTAGCCGTGCGGATTTACGCCATGGATTGTCTTTTTTGGGTAGGGCAACGCTACCCTTGGGCAATGAGCGAATTGGCAGGCAGTATGGAATTGCTGCAACGCAATGCCCTGCCCTCTATGCAAGTGCGGCTCAAAAGGTTGCCAAAAAAGTGGAAACTTTTGAACAATGATTAGAGACCATCCTCACTGTCGCCTGCTGCATTTTGAGTGCTCGTGTAGAGTTGCGGAAAATTGATATTTTCTTGAATAATAAACGACTTGGGGAACAGTGATTTGATTTCGTTCAAAAAATACAATGCTTCGTCTTTGGTTCTAAAATCGCCCACAGCCACCTTAAAATAAGGATTGTCGTAACTGCGATAGGCTCTCACGGTGGGGTAAATGCCTTGAAATTTTGTGAGCACCTCCTCCGACTTTTGGCGCGAAGAGGCTTCGTTGTTGCGATAGATGCGAATGCGGTAGCCCGCTATGGCGGGGTTGCTTGCATTGTGGTGAATGTGCGCGTTGAGCAAGTTCTCAATCTCGGGCGATTGCAACACCTGCACTTGTCCCGCATTTTGCGCCGTGCCGCTCATTGCCCACAGCGTCGTCAATAATAAGCCTATTTTTTTCATTGTTTTTAATTAGAATCGGTACAAAGATAAACATTTTTTAATTTTTCTATTCTTTTGACCGGCAATTCAATAGAAAAACATTTGGCAAGCCCTGTTATTGCGCGCGGACAGCAACCGTTTTTCAAGGCATTGTTTTTGTGCCGCGCGCCATTATGCGAAGGTTGCGTTTTCCGCAGGCTGCGCTGCGCTTGCCTACGGTTATGCAAATTCAACCCTACGGGTTGCGTATTTAATTTTGAGCGTAGCGAAAAATCTGTTACGCCGGTGCGTTTTTTCAATTTATTTTTATACCTTTGCAGCGTTCTAAATTATTTTAAAATGAAAAAAACTTCAATGATTACTAAAACAAGCCAATTATCATTGGCTATTGGCACACTTTTTTTGTGTGCGTGTGCTGAGCCTTCACTGCAAGGACAAGGTGGTTGGCGCGGTCTTGAGCGAGATGGCGTCTATAAGTCGGAAATAGGTCTGCTCAAAGCGTGGGCGGCAGAAGGACCCCAACTGCTGTGGGCGGTTGAGGATGTAGGCAAGGGATGGTCAAGTCCCACGATTGCCGGTGGAAAAGTGTTTGTTACAGGCTCCAACGAAGACGGCGATAAAGAGGTCTTTTCGGCTTACACCTTAGCAGGAAAGAGTTTGTACCACGTAGAATATGGTCTTGCGTGGACAGGTTCATTCCCCTCAACGCGCACCACGCCTACCATTGTGGATGGAAAGGCGTACGTTATTAGCGGCATGGGAGAGGTGGTATGTATCAATACTGCCGATGGAAAAATTGTGTGGAAAGTGGATGGGGGAAAAGAGTTTGAGCGAAAAATTGGAATGTGGGGCACCTCAGAGGCGGCACTCGTGTTTGACAATAAAGTGATTTACTCTCCGGGTGGAAGCAAAACCACTGTGGTGGCTTTGGACGCTGCCACCGGTGCAACCATTTGGCAATCGAAGCCGCTTGATGCCTTTGGTTCTTATGTGTCGCCGCTGTTGATTAACCATAATGGGAAACAGCAGATTGTGGGCATCACAGGCGACAATCATTTGTTGGGCATCCATCCTGCAAACGGTACTATCGAATGGGTGTTTGACGATTGGGCGGTGGAGCGAAAACAGGATAAAGAGGGTAGAGTGAGAGAGAGCATCAATTGCAATACGCCGCTTTTCAAAGATGGTCGGATATTTGTTGGCAACGGCTATGATGCAGGCTCCTTTATGGTGGAACTAAACGAGGATGCAACGGGGGTAAAACTGCTTTGGCGCAACAAAGAATTTGATACCCATATTGGTGGTTTTGTTGTGGTAGATGGCGTTATTTACGGCTCCAACTGGATAGGTAACGGCTATGGCAAATGGCTCGCTGTGGATTGGAACACCGGTGTGGCAAACTACGAAACTGCTTGGGGCGAAGATAATAGCAAAATAAAAGGTTCTATCATTGCTGCCGATGGAATGTTGTATATCTACGAAGAAAAAAGCGGCACAGTAGCCTTAGCCAATCCCAATCCTACAAAATTTGATGTCGTAAGCGAATTTCGTATCACCAAAGGCTCAGACCAGCACTGGGCGCATCTTGTGATTGATAATGGAGTGTTGTATGTGAGACACGGAGAGGCTTTGCTTGCCTTTAAAATCAAGAATTGACCTTGTATGAAAACTATCAGCATAGACACCGCTATAGAAGTGTTGGCTTATCTTTTGGCAAAAAAGATAATTCGCAAAAATTCACTTCCTGACTGTCCCGAAAAAGAGGCATTAAGCAACGAAGTTGCTATGTTGCAGAAAGAGCGTAACATCATCTATGGACGTGGAACAGAGGCAGATTTTGATGCTGTAATGCAAAAAGTAGTAACCATTTACGCACCCATTGTAAAAGATGCAGTTATCAACAGAGCAAGTATTGGAAATTTACTTGCAGCATAAGGAAGACCTACTTGCCGATGGTGTTCATCAAGTAAATCCCATAGCCGTTATTTTAGGTGGGCAGCCTGCATCAGGCAAGTCCGGTATTATCAAGCAAATTCAAAAAGATGATGCTTTTGTGCTTGCTATCAATGGCGATGAGTATCGGCAGTATCATCCCGATTGTGAGTATCTTATGCAGTACAATCCGTTGGAGTTTCCAACAATTACCCAAAATTTTAGCAACATTTTTACCGAGCACCTAATACAGGATGCTGCCTCTCGCCGTTTCAATATGATTGTTGAAGGCACAATGCGCAATCCGGACGTGCCCACCGGAACGGCAGCAATGTTACGAACTGCAGGCTATAAAGTGGGAGTGGCGGTTATTGCGGCACATCCCAAAATTACAGAGTTGACCACTTACCGCCGCTATGTGGAGCAGGTAGAAACGACAGGATATGGACGTTTGACAGATATTGCATCACACAATGCCGCTTGTGCAGGTTTGCTCACATCGGTAGATACGCTGTACAATACGAAAGCCGTTGATTTTATTCACATTTATTCGTATTTTGGGAAGGAAAAATTGGAAGAATACGAGTTAAACAATGGAGAGTGGAACAATTCCAAGATGCCTTCACAAGTGATTAACCAAGTCCGCAAAAAACAAATAGAAAATACAACGACAGTGAAAAAACATATTGATTTAGGCAGAAAAGCGGCACAAAAATTGAATGACCCGATTGTCAAATCGTCAGTTTTAAAACTCGTCAACGAAATTATCTGTATTGGCAAATAAAATCAGCCGCTTGCAAAACGTTGCAAGCGGCTGATTTTGTTAAGAGTGGAGAATATCGGATTCGAACCGATGACCCCCTGCTTGCAGGGCAGGTGCTCTAGCCAGCTGAGCTAATCCCCCTCTACTATTCCCCCCCTACCAAAAGTAGGAAAGGGCTGCAAAGATAGTGCTACTTTTTTATTTCTGCAAATAAATTGTGTAAAATTTTGCACAAAAGCGAAAATTAAGTTGTAATTTTGCCGAAAGTGCATTAAGGCATTGAATATAAATTATGGCAATTGTAGCAATTGTGGGGCGACCCAATGTGGGCAAGAGTACGCTTTTTAACCGTTTGGTGGGCGGGCGCAAGGCAATAGTGGACGAGGTGGCAGGCGTTACCCGCGACCGCCACTACGGCGTGAGCGATTGGAGCGGCACCGAATTTTCGGTCATCGACACCGGAGGTTTTGCCACCCATTCCGATGATGTTTTTGAAATCGAAATTCGCAAGCAAATTCAGTTTGCCATTGACGAAGCCGATGTGCTGCTTTTTATGGTGGACGTTACTGCGGGCATCACCGACTACGATGCCCAAATGGCGGATTTGTTGCGCAGGTCAAAGAAAAAAACGCTGGTGGTGGTCAATAAAGTGGACAACAACGACCGCATTTAC
>BNTQ01000119.1 GCA_025996715.1 Bacteroidia bacterium
CCCACCAAAACAACGCTTACTACGCTTGGCAAACAGGCACAATGACCATGCAGGTGCTGGGAGCATCGGTGGGCATTGGGCAGCGCCTCAAGTGGCCCGACAACTACTTTACCCTCTACAATTCAATTGATATGCAGCAGTATATATTGGATAATTGGACAGGGCAGTTTATGTTTAGCGATGGTGTTTCCAACAACCTGAGCACCAAAATTGTGCTGGGACGCAACTCTACCGACCAGCCCATTTACCCTCGACGAGGGTCGGAGTTCTCGCTGGGGCTGCAAATTACGCCCCCCTACTCGTTGCTCAACGGAAAAGATTACAAAGACCCCAATATGAAGGATTCCGAGCGTTACCATTGGATTGAGTACCACAAATGGACGTTCCGCACAGCCTGGTTCACCAGCGTGGTGGGCGACCTCGTGCTTGCCTTCAAGGGGCAATTTGGCTACTTGGGTT
Source organism: Bacteroidia bacterium (assembly GCA_025996715.1). GTDB lineage: Bacteria > Bacteroidota > Bacteroidia > Bacteroidales > UBA932 > BNTQ01. The sequence goes on from BNTQ01000119.1 coordinate 460, forward strand.
ACTTTAACAAAGACCTTGGCTACTCGCCCTTTGAGGGTTTTGATGTGGGCGGCGATGGAATGTCGGGCTATAGCCTCTATGGCATAGAGGTGGTGGGATTGAGAGGCTACGAAAATAGTTCGCTCACCCCCACCTACAACGGTGCGCGCGTTGCCAATGTATATGACAAATTTGCCTTAGAAATACGCTTCCCCTTTGTGCTGCAGCCGCAATCCACCATTTATGGGCTGGTATTTTTGGAGGCGGGCAATGCCTGGACACATCTCAAGGACTTTTCGCCGTTTTCGGTGCGGCGGTCGGCAGGCGCGGGCGTGCGCATTATGTTGCCCATGATAGGTTTGCTGGGCATCGACTGGGGCTACGGTTTTGACAAAGTACCGGGTAGTAACGAGCCCAGCGGGGGGCATTTTCACTTCCTAATAGGGATGCCATTCTAAATTTTTTGTAAAAAATCACAAAAAAAAATTTTATTTTGTGCTAAATATCCAAAAAGTATTATCTTTGCGATGTTTTAGATTTTTGTGTTAGAAAAATTAACCATTTTTTTTGTAAAAGAATGAAACTCGTAAAAAAACTTTTGCTTGCTACGCCTTTGCTGTGTATGACTTTTGTTGTGAGTGCTCAAGACGCCGACCAGCCGATAACGCCGGGTATGGAAATGCACTTTGGCTACGCGATGCCTATGGGAAAATTTGGGAAAGGCAGCACCTTGGGAGGAACAGTACTGCCTAATTTGGCGCTGAACCCAAATGTTGAACCGCAAGTGGATGATATTACAGGGCTGGACGATGGATTAGCCACAGGAGATGGCGGCTATGCCAAAAACGGAATCAACCTCGGGTTGAAGTATTACAGCATATTCCCCAAACTTGAAATCAACACGCTGTTTTTGGTGCTGGGAGTGGATGCCTACTACTCTAAAACCACAACAAAATTTACTACCGGAGTAGAAGAATCGTGGCGCACACTTCTTAAAGATGAGATTTACAAGTTCCCTAATAACGCAGACGACACAAATCCATACGATGGTTTTATGACGAACTACACTCACCCTTCCTATTTCAATATCGCTTTTGCGGCAGGTGCTGCCTATTTTTATCCATTCAATCTCTACGTTTCTGTATATGCAGAGGCAAGCATAGGTGCTAATCTCTCTATTGTGAATGAGTTTAAAGTGGATAATGCAAAAGCCCTTGACCCAAAAATTTTCAAATATACACAAACCTATAAGCCGGGGGTGAGTTATACAGCAAATTTTTCGCTGGGAGTTATGCTAAGCAATAGTTTTAGTCTATCTTGGAAATTGGCTACGTTAGGCTCTTACAAATACAAGTACGAGGGTTATTCGCAGAGAGGTGTAAAATATGGTAACCCTAACGGTACTAAACAAGGTACAGAGGAGAAACCTTTAGCGGAAGGTGTAAATAACACTAAGTTTTCTCGCTCATTTCCCATCAATTACCATTCGGTAGTGCTGGGTATTAAGTTCTAAGTGAACATCTTTGACCCCATACGCAAAAAAAATGTTGCTGCCACACCCGAAGAGGTAGTGCGGCAGCAGTTTTTGCAATATCTGCACACCCAAAAAGCCGTGCCGCTGTCGCTTATGCAGGTCGAAAAATCGCTAAAAATCAATACCACGCAAAAGCGTTACGATATTGTGGTGTGCAACCCGCAAGGGCAACCCCGCCTATTGGTGGAGTGCAAAGCAGGCAATGTGCCGCTGAGCAACAAAGTATTTGAGCAAGCGGCAGGCTACAATTTGGCACTCAGCGCCCCCTATTTGGCCATCACCAATGGGGTACAAACCTATTGCTGCCGCTTAAATTTTGAAACGCGAGCCATCACATTTTTGGCAGACCTTCCATGGTTTAGCGAACTTGTTGCCTAAAATAATCAATGGTTTTGTGTAAACCCGCAGCCAATTGCACGGTGGGCTGCCAGCCGCCCAGCAAGTTGTGGGCTTGGGTAATGTCGGGTTGGCGCTGGCGGGGGTCGTCGGCGGGCAGGTCTTCAAACACAATTTTTGATGTCGATTGCGTGAGTTCTATCACTTTTTGCGCCAATTCCAATATGGTAAACTCGTTGGGATTGCCCACGTTGACGGGACCTGTAACCTCATCGGGCGTGTTCATGAGCCGTATCATTCCCTCCACAAGGTCGTCCACATATTGAAAACTGCGGGTTTGCGTGCCTTTGCCATAAATGGTAATGTTGTTGCCCTGCAAAGCCTGCACAATAAAATTGGATACCACGCGCCCATCGTTGGGGTTCATGCGAGGCCCGTAGGTGTTGAAGATGCGGATAATTTTGATGCGCACACCATTTTGGCGATGATAGTCCATAAACAAAGTTTCGGCGCAGCGCTTGCCCTCATCGTAGCACGAGCGAATGCCAATAGGATTCACATTGCCCCAATAATTTTCTACTTGCGGGTGCACGTTGGGGTCGCCATAGACCTCGCTGGTGCTGGCTTGCAGCACTTTTGCACGCACCCGTTTTGCCAGCCCAAGCACGTTGATAGCCCCCATCACCGAGGTTTTGACGGTTTTGATGGGGTTGTATTGGTAGTGTATGGGCGAAGCAGGACAAGCCAAATTGTAAATTTCGTCCACCTCGGCATAGTAGGGCGTTATTACATCGTGGCGCACCAACTCAAAGTAGGGATTGCCCAACAAATGAGCCACATTTTGCTTGCGGCCTGTAAAAAAATTGTCCAAACAAATCACATCATTGCCCTCTGCAAGCAGCCGCTCACACAAGTGCGAGCCTATAAATCCCGCTCCGCCGGTTACCAAAATTCGCTTCATAATTTTATGGTTGTAAGTTGTTGTTTCAAAATCAAAGGTAGTACATTTATAGTATAATTTAAAAACTGCTTTGATTTTTTTATGATTGGGTTAGGCGTTTAGCCCACCCATTTTTTTTGCCCCGTGAGGGGCTAAATATGAATAACCCCGTGCAAGCGAAGTGCAGCACGGGGTTGGCGATACCCCACCCACCATTAGAACTCCGTAGGAGTTCAACCCACTACGGGGTTGGTATGTGAGAGGGTGCATTTGCCCCCGCATTCCGCTTCGCTACATACGGGGTTATTCACATTTAACCCCTCACGGGGTAGGAATATGTTTTGTAAACACTTGCGTAATATCTATAGTAGCGGCGAATTGACAGAAAATAGCACATTTTCCATTTTGGAAAACGTGGGTAACGTGCATAAAACCTTTTTTTACAGTAACAAGAAAAATCCGTACAAAGATTTTACTCCTGTACGGATTACCCCGTCATTGGCAGTCGGAATTTCTTCTGAGAAGAAAGCTCTGCCATCAGTCCTGATGTAAAAACATCAGCCGCCGTGCTCCGATTTTCCGCTCTTAATGACAATACAAAGATAATACAAAAAAACGACAATTCCAAAAATTTTGCCAAAAATTCGTAAAAAACTAAAAATATCCCCATAAAATTTGACTATTCCACAAAAGTATTATCTTTGCACCGTAAAATTAAATAAATGACTATGTAAAAAACAGAAAAATGTAGAAAGGCGTTTAGCCTTGTTTCATTGCACCTGAAGCTTCGACACTTTCTTTATGCAATCCCAAAACAAGTAGTTAACGCTCACACTTTGGTGTGGGCTTTAGTTATTTGGATTGTGGGTAGTCGAAGACCTCGGGTGCTGATAATAAAGTCCGCACTTTTTTATTGTAAGATACCTTAAAAAATGAAAATAAAACCCACATATTACCTACTGTGCCTGCTGCTTCTGCTGTGCAGCAGCAGCGTTTATGCGCAAAAGAAAACTTTTGTGCGCGACTATACCTATCGTGCCAGCGATGCCGACAGCAAAATTAGTTCGGGAACAAATGCTACTGCAGAAATGCGCAATATATTGCTGCGCGAGATAGGCGAGTTTTTGAAAACAGAGCAAACGTTTACCACAACATCTGCAACAGCAGGAGGCAAGGATAATGTTGTGGAAAATTATTCACAAAGAATAGAAGCCATAACAGCAGGTATAGTAGAGATGAAAACGCTTGAAGAGCAATGGAATGGCAAAACCTATTACATCAAAGCCGAAATGACCGTTGACCCTGCCGAAGTGAACAAACGTATTGCCGAAGTGCTCAAGGACAAACAAAAAACCAAAGATTTGGAAAAGGCACGACAAAGAACAAAAGAAGCCGAGGCGGAAACAGAACGATTGAGAAAAGAATTAGAAAAAGAAAAAAATAAGAACAACCAAGCCCTACAAAAAGCGTACCAGCAACAAACCCAAAAACTGAATGCCGAAGAATATTTTACAAAGGGAAACAATGCGTATGAAAATGAATGGTATGAATTGGCAATAGAGTACTACCAAAAAGCCATAGAAATTGACCCGAACGATGCAGCGGCATACTATAATATGGGAAATACCTACCATGACCAAAAGAACTATACACAAGCAATAAAATGTTACCAAAAAGCAGTAAAAATTGACCCGAACGAGGCAGCGACATACTATAATATGGGACATGCCTACGATAACCAAAAGAACTATACACAGGCAATAAAATGTTACCAAAAAGCAGTAAGAATTGACCCAAATGATGCAGAGATATACTGTAATATGGGAAATGCCTACGCTGACCAAAAGAACTATACACAGGCAATAAAATGTTACCAAAAAGCAGTAGAAATTGACCCGAACGAGGCAGCGGCATACTATAACATGGGAATTGTCTACGCTAACCAAAAGAACTACGCACAGACAATAAAATGTTACCAAAAAGCAGTAGAAATTGACCCGAACGATGCATCGGCATACTATATCATGGGAATTGCCTACGCTAACCAAAAGAACTACGCACAGGCAATAAAATGTTACCAAAAAGCAGTAGTAATTGACCCAAACTATGCATTGGCATACTATAACATGGGAATTGCCTACGGTAAACAAGAGAACTACGCACAGGCAATAAAATGTTGGCAAAAGGCAGCACAGTTAGGAGATACGGATGCGCAGGAATTGTTGAGGGAAAATGGGTATAGTTGGTAAAAAATTAACAAAATACATAAACAAATTAATCTGCGGTAATTATGAAAAGAAAAAAATCTATTTCTATTGTGTTGGGTGCGGGGTTTTCTGTGCCTATGGAGTATCCTATTGGCAATGAATTAAGTGGAAAATTGTTGAATTGCGATAGAAACAATATCGCTTTTACAGACAGTGGTGAATTAGTGAAACCCGTTGACGATATTTGCCATCCTGCACAAACAACAAATGAAGCCACCCCAACTTCTATATGGGATTGGTGTTTTAAGTTCTGCAAAGATATGATGAAATACTACAAAGAAAATATAGCAGAAGAATTTAACTATGAGGAGTTCTATGATTACTATAAACAAAAAGCAGAAAATGATACCTGCTTGCAGGAACTCTTTCGAGAAAGAAACTATGAGGGTGGACAGGCAGATTTTACGCAATATATTGGTCGTATGGATATTATATACAATCAGTTAATTGAACATTATCTGAAGGATAAGAATGGGGAAAATTTCTATGAAGATGCTGCGTTTGCCCGCAAACCCACGTTTGAAGGATATACAGGTTTTCTTAAATGTATTGAAACACTATTGTCAAAAGGGTATGAAATAAACGTACATACCTTGAATCACGATTTGTTTTTTGAGCGTCTTAATCAAACAGAATGGATAAACGACCAAATATGCGATGGTTTTGATTCGTGCGGGTCGCCTTATTATGGTAAAATAGAATCTGGTGGAGGCAGCGAAGAAATGTGTAAATTAGAGCAATATACAGGCAAATATGATAAACCGATACGTCTGTATAAACTACACGGCAGTTTGAATTATTATGTCTATCATACTCCAGTAGGCAGATATGATGCGTATATCAAAATCAAAAAAGGGATTGCACCAAAAGAATTATACAAAAATGATGTGAATGATTGGACAAACTTTCATCCTGATTTTTTGACAGGGAAGTCAAAGACCTATTCTGGACTTTACAAGAAATTGTTATCTCATTTCCGTCAAAATCTCAGCAAGGCAAAAATGTTGATAATAATTGGCTATGGCTGCGGAGACAAGCAAATCAATCAAATCATTAAACAACAACTTAAGTATAAAAGACGTACTTGTATTGTGATAGACCCTCGTGAAGATAAAGTAAAAAAATTTGTACGGGCAATGTGTAAAAAAACGAAACTTGTAAAAAAAGAGATAAAATCTCTTACATTGACAGATTTACAGATATGCAAACGTAGCAGAGGCAGAAAATATCACAGGTATTTTGGTATAAAACTTCATTCCGCTGGCACAGGCTTGCAAGCAATAAACACATAGGGACCGCCAAAACCCTGATGGACTGAATGTTCAGTAAGTGT
>BNTQ01000120.1 GCA_025996715.1 Bacteroidia bacterium
ACAATGGCAATATCAGCGATTTGGAAGTGGGCGAGTGGAAACGGAAAGCGTAACAGTGAGGTTGGACTGAAATAAATTCATAATTGGTATTATTCTATATTTTTATCATTATTAACAATTTGCCAATAGCCACCTTTATCGGGACCGATGCGTTGAATAAGATTTTGTTGTTTCAACTTATTGATATTGTTTATTATTCCACGCTTTTTGATTCCAACTAATTCCATTATCTCTCGTATAGTTATATTGGGATTTTTTGCCATTAGCAATAATATCTTCTGTGCACTTTTCTCTGTACTTTTCTGTGCACTTTCTATTTTCTGTGCACTTTTCTGTGCACTTTCTATTTTCTGTGCACTTTTCTGTGCACTTTTCTCTGCACTTTCTATTTTCTCTGTACTTTTCTGTACACTTTTCTCTGCACTTTCTATTTTCTGTACACTTTTCTGTACACTTTTCTGTACACTTTCGTTTTCCAAAATCAAGTCATAAAATTCATTTTTTGCGTTTTCTTCAAAATTTTCATCCCGCAAAAGCGTGATTACAAATTCTTCGGTGTTGATATTATTTTGAAAATCAATTTTTTTTGTAGTTCTGCAACACGCGCAAAATGCCGCTGCCAATGCCGGTATAGGGCAAAAGAAACTTGGCATTGTCAAACAAAAGCCGGTTGCGCGGAACGGAAATGCCGTTTTTGATGGTTTCTGCGGTTACAGAATCGGGCAAAATGCCGGGCGAATGTATCTCAATGCGGTTGTCGAAAATGAATAGGCGAATAGGCGCATTGATGTAGTAATCTCTATGAATCAGCGCATTGGTAATGGTCTCAACAAATACTTCGAGCGGTATTTCCAAATGTCCAAGCGTATTAAACTCTTTTTCAACCTGCACGGTGTGCAAATTCCTTGTAATAAATGATATTACCGCATTGTATTGCGTGAGCAGATTGCCTTCTATGTCTCTGTCCGACAGTTTATCGCGAAATTGCGTGCCACCCAAACTATTGCCCACAAACGACACGCATTTAACCGTAAAAACAGGTGCGTAGCGTTGTATGCTTTTTGAAAGCAAGAGCAAACCGGTTAAAGTAAGTTGTCCTTTTTTGTCTAACAACGAGATATTTGTAAGCAGACGTTCGAGCGTAAAATTTTTGTCGATGGCGGCTACCATATCTGCGATTTCGAGCGTTTGCAACGAAACACCGGTAATGCCTTTGTCTTTCAATTCTGTTTCGTATCTGTTCAAAAGAAAGAGTTTAAGCGTTTGAATATCAATATCCTTAACCCCGCTGCCTGCCACGCTGTCGCTGTCGGCAGAAAGATTGCCGCAACTCTGCATCATCACACGCAATTCGCTGTTTGAAAACACCTTGCGTTTGTCCGAACCGTTTTTTACCCAAATAATGCCTTTGTTGTCCTTATACGGTTTGTCCTTGCCTTTTGGAATGGTGGCTACAACAACTTTTTGTCCGTCAACATCAACAGTTTCGGTCTTAATCACAATGGCAGGTTTTATATTTTCGGAGGCGGCATTGGCAAGCAGTGCGTTGGTTGCCTGAATTTCATCGAACGACAAACCACCAATTTTTCCTGTTTTGTCATCAACGCCCACAATGATAATACCGCCCTGCGCATTGGCAAGCGCAACCATCTCGATGCCAATTTTATAGGCATCGTCCGCTCGAATTTTGAACTGAATGGTAGAACTTTCGCCCTTTGGAATGATAGTTTTTATTTCTTCGGTAGTCATATTATGTAATTGACGTTTAGAAAATTTGTGCGTACCAAAAACGTGCCCAATCGCACGTCAACATTTGAACACTAAGTTTTTTTTACCACGAAATACTGATGCCCGGACTAATCATCAAAAACGGCACGCGGTCTTGTATTTTGTAGCCTGTTCCAAAGTGGATGGGCACGTTCCACATACGGCGCGAGCCCAGCGGGTAAATGCTGCCCACCGCCACAATAGCCAAATCGCGCTTGGCATTCTCGTTAAAATTGAAGGTGTTGAGAAACAAAAAACCTGCGCCGCAACGAAACGGTGCCAACCTACCCGCCTTTTCGTTGTTAGAAAAACTAAATTGTGCAATGAGCGCAATGCTGATGCCGCCAAGGTTATCGGTGAACGAAGGCTTGGTGCCTCCTGCTTTTTCGTCCTGTCCTTTGCCCAAATTTTGTATCATCATACCTGCCGGCAACGACAAGTCAATGTCAAACAATACCTTTTTTTGATACATTACTTCCACGTGTTTTTCAAACACAGGGTCGCTATATTTGTCCGCCAACTGCTTAATATCCACTTTCACAACGCTAAATGGGTCAAGTTTGTCGAGTTTGGTGTTGAGCAAACGGTAGAGGTTAATGTCTTCGTTAAGGCAGTTTTTATCTTGATAATAGGTGCCGCGCGGCGAGGTCTCGTCGGGGCACACCACCTGATTTTTTAACGATTTCATTTCAATAATTTCGCCCTTGCGTCCCACCACAGTGATGTCAATATCTATGTACTGTTTGCCGTAGAGTTTGGTTTTTCCATCAATGATAGATTTGTCAAACGAAAACGAAAATTCGGTCAATGCGTTGCGTGCCAAAATGGTGTTGCTCACTTTATTGACAGGAATAGAAGCCTTGTTGCCATAGTTTAAAGTAATAAAATCAAAGGGATGCGGCTGTTGGTATTCGACCACCGACAATGCTGTGCCGGTGGGCTGTCCGTTGTTGCACAGCACCACTTGTTTTTTGTTGATGCTCATAGGTATGCGAAGGCGAAATATCTGCCTATTTTCGGTGCGGTTGATGCTATCGGTAGTAATGTCTCTGGCATCTTGCCAAGTGAAATGTGATTTGTGCAATGCCTCGCCTTCGATGCTCACGTCCACAGTTTCGCCCGGATGCACATTGGTGCTCGATTGCCAATTGCCGCCCTCGTGCAGTACGCGCACTGCGATAATCCGCATTTGCGGCGTAATGTCAACATTGGTAATAAAGCGCGGATTGTCGCCATCCTTGATGTAGAGATAGCCCTCGGCGATGCGGTGCAAATTAAATACTGTGAGTTTGCACAACATTTTGTCGTTTGCCAATTCTTCTTGGGTAAACAATTCGCCAATGAGCGAGCCGCCTGCCGCCTCCTGTGCCTCTATGCGATAGGTGCGCCCTTTTTGCAAACGAATATGATTTTCAATGACCACATTCACGCCTTTTTGCCGCGACTCGTCATCGTAGGTTATTTCTTTTTTGTCTATATCCAAAAATGCCAAACGGCTTGCTTTGACTGTGAATTGCGGCAATGCCACTTCTAAGGTATTGCGCAACACGCTGTCGCCGCCGGGCACAAAGGGTGCTATGGTTTCTAATTGTGCTGTGATTTTTTTTGTACCCAACTCACGAGGGCGCAGCACCAACATCAGCCGCCCTTCGCGCAACGAAACGCGGTAATCTACGCCGTTGCTCGTTTGCCATTCGTTTGATGGACGAATGTTGTCGGCATTGTTGGTTTCCAATTCAACAGATTTTTCTTCGCCCACAAACAACACATCGTTAAAGGCAAACACGCGCACCCAGGTTTGATTGTAGGGTAGCAAAGGCAATGTCCACAAGCGTTGCACTGCGGCGGTGTCGCCAGCCAATGCTACATTGAGCAACACCGATAGCGGGTTGGTTTCTTGCAAATCGGCAAAACGAATTTTGCCTCGCCAACAACCCTCATCCTCAATAAACATGAGCGAATCAATAATTCGGTAACTGCCCGATGCCACCCACGCTACGCTTTGCAATTGAGTTGTTTCGTGCGGGTACAGGCGCAGTTCGGCAGCGGTGTAACGATTGGTGTATTCAAAGTACAACTGTTGCCGTTGTTGCCTTTCAATGGTATTGCGGCTCAAGCAATATAGGCTGGTATCCACCGCCATGGTAATCTCGCGAAAGTATTTATTGACAGTCGGCGCAGCATAAACCGCAAGGCTGACAACAAAAACAGCAAGTGATAGAAAAATTTTTTTCATACAAAAATAATTTTGAATTTACGACCCTTTTGTTTGCAACAGATAATCTTTGAATGTTTCAAAATCGGCACTCATCGGGATGCTTTGCTTGGTGCCGCGCATAAATTGCTGCAACTTTTTTGGAATAACAATATCGGTATGTAAAATGTTGTCCACAGTATCTTTAAATTTGGCAGGATGGGCAGTTTCTAAGAAAAATCCGCGTGCATTTTTGTGCTCCTGCAAATAACTGCGCAATGCCTCATAGCCGCAAGCACCGTGTGGGTCTAAGGTGTAGCCTGTTTGTCGGTGCACGTTTTGCATCACGCAACCAATCTCATCATCGTTGTAGCAATAAGCCGAAATGTTGGCTGCCACATCGCTATGCGAGTTTTGGTACAAATCCATAATGCGGGCAAAATTGCTGGGATTGCCCACGTCCATTGCGTTGGCAATGGTGGCTATTGACGCGCGCGGTGTAAATTTTTGCGTTGCAATGTATTGGTAAAAAATATCGTTGCGGTTGTTGGCAGCAATAAAGTGGCGAATGGGCAAACCCATTCGTTGTGCAATGAGACCCGCCGTGAGATTGCCAAAATTGCCGCTGGGCACGCTGCACACCACATCGGCATCTTGGGGCATTTGTGTGTATGCCCAAAAGTAGTAGAACACCTGCGCCGCCAAACGCGCCAAGTTGATGGAGTTTGCCGAAGTGAGCGTGAGTGCCTGCTGCAGGTCGTTGTCCAAAAATGCTTGTTTGACCCATTGTTGGCAATCGTCAAAAGTGCCTGCAACCTCCAATGCGACTACGTTTTGTCCCAGCGTGGTAAATTGGCTTTCCTGTATTTTGCTCACTCTATTTTTGGGATACAGCACCACCACACGGATGCCGGGTATGCCCAAAAATCCATTGGCAACAGCACTACCTGTATCGCCCGAAGTTGCCACCAGCACAGTGATTTGGGTGTTTTTGCCTGCGGTAAAATAGCCCATCAGTTGCGCCAAAAACCGCGCTCCCACATCCTTGAACGCTAAGGTGGGTCCGTGAAATAATTCGAGCGAATAAATGTTGTCGGTAACTTTTACAAGCGGAATTTCAAAGTTGATAGCGTTGCAAACTATGGTTTGTAAATCTGCCTCAGGCAGGTCGCCGTCAAACAATGCTGTTGCTACCTCGCACGAAATTTCTTGCAAAGTTTTGCCCGCCAAGGTAGCAAAAAATGAGGCAGGCAACCGCGCTATTTGAGCAGGCATATACAAGCCATTGTCGGCAGCCAGCCCTCGCAATACGGCTTCTTTGAGCGAAACCTCAGGAACATTTTTATTGGTACTGTAATATTTCATTCAAAATTCAAAATTTAAAATTTAAGATTATGAGATTGCTTCGCTAACTCGCAATGACGTAGGTTACCACCTTGCCGTAGGCAGTTGTTAAATAAAAAAATATAGATTTTTTTTGCATAGTGTAAAATAAAAAGTAAGCACTTTTATTGTCTATTATCCTTGACCACGCAAAGATAATTAACTTACACTACATTTACTAATTTTTGCGTATCCAAACGGTTTTTACTACATTGTTTTTGAGATATACTTTTACAATATAGTAGGATGAAGCATATTGAGCCATATTGACGGTAAGTTGCGCCCCTTGCGGGATTTCGATGGGTGCAACAAATACTAATTCTTTATTTAAACTCCACAATTCTACTCGCATAATGGGAGCAGCAGAACATTGTATGTTTAGTTCACTAACAACCGGATTGGGATAAAGGCGCACTTCCGCAAGGTTATTTTTGTTAGTTACTTGTTGCTCCTTCTCGATACTGGTTGTATCATTAGCAACGGCAGCCCAAAAGGCGCACTGCATAAGCAGAATAAGAAGTCCTAATCGTTTCATAATGATAAGTTGTATTAAATGAGTAATCTTAAATTTTTTGCAAAGATAGTTAAAGTATTTGAAAAAACAAATTTTTTTTAAACAATTTTCATTTTTTTTAGGTTCAACCCATTATTGTCCGATAAAAAACGGGCAAACGCAAAAGTAGAGACATGGCATGCCGTGTCCCTACCCGGCGTCCCCCCTTTGGGGGTTAGGGGGTGGGTGTTCATTATTGCACCACAACTTTGCTGATATTCTCACCCACTTTCACAATGTAAACACCTGCTCTAAGCCGAGACACATCAATAGTAGCAGTATTGTCGGAGGTGAGCGGCAAAAGGGGCAGTTCAAGTACTAACACTCCTTTGATATCGTAAATCTCAACAGTAGGACTATTGGACGCATTCTCAAGCGTGAGCATGCGTACATTGCCGATGTGCAGTTGTTCTTTGCTAATAGGGTTAGGATAGATAGAGAGCGCGGACTTGAATTTCACCTCAAGATATTGCGGCGTAGAATAATAAACAGCACTATCGCCTATTAACTTAAAGGTATAATTTCCCGGCTCAATTTTATGCTGACGAGTGGGACCTGCTGAGTGGACAAAACCTGTGCCTATCAGGTTTCCATTATGGTACCACTCACATTCGAGCGGACGAAAACCGATATTCTCACGCAATTTGCGCAGGTGGAGAAAGATAGCATTATAGCCCAATTTGACCACTGCATAAGTTTCAAACACCAGCAAGGTATCCAAAGTAGTCGTGTCGGGCGTAATGCTAAACTGCACTGTGTCGCCGCTCAAGGTAGTGGTGTCGTTGGCAGGGCTAAAATAGGCGTAGGCAGTGTAGGTGCCCGTGTCGGTTTGCTCTCCGCTCACTTCGAGGGCTACTACTGTACCGTCTATCGTTACCGTAGCAGTCGGCTTGTGCGCCGAGCCATCGTAGGTGAACTGCAAACTA
>BNTQ01000121.1 GCA_025996715.1 Bacteroidia bacterium
AATAAACGCTGTCGATTACATCTGCGCCTATACCGTGAGCACCTTTGTTGTAGGTGATAGCAATTTTGCTGCCAAGTCCTTTGTTGATATCGTCTATAGCCTTGCCGGTGCCGGTGGTGTCTAACCAAATGGCTGTTAAGGTCAGTGCAACGGTTACATCTTTTATCGCTGAGTCAGGATAGTAAGTAACACCGCCGTTGCTCCACCATTTGAACACATAAGGCACTGCGCCTGCAAAGGTGTTGCTGCCTCTTACGATGGCATCAACGCCGTAATACACGCTGTCGATAACATCAGCACCTATGCCGTGAGCACCTTTGTTGTAGGTGATGGCAATTTTGCTGCCAAGTCCTTTGTTGATATCGTCTATTGCCTTGCCGGTGCCGGTGGTGTCTAACCAAATGGCTGTTAAGGTTAGTGCAACGGTTACATCTTTTATCGCTGAGTCAGGATAGTAACTGACGCCATTATCGCTCCACCACTGGAACACATAAGGCACTGCGCCTGCAAAGGTGTTGCTGCCTCTTACGATGGCATCAACGCCGTAATAAACGCTGTCGATTACATCAGCACCTATGCCGTGAGCACCTTTGTTGTAGGTGATGGCAATTTTGCTGCCAAGTCCTTTGTTGATATCGTCTATTGCCTTGCCGGTGCCGGTAGTATCCAACCAGATAGCAGTTAAGGTCAGCGGGGCTGTTACATCTTTTATTGCTGAGTCCGGATAGTAACTGACGCCATTATCGCTCCACCACTGGAACACATAAGGCGCTACGCCTGCAAAGGTGTTGCTGCCTCTTACGATGGCATCAACGCCCGGCAAAACACTGTCGATAATTGCATTGCCTATGCCGTAGTTGCCCGGCTGGTAGGTGATGGCAATCTTGCTGTCAAGACCGTTCTTGATATCGTCTTCGGCTTCGCTTGTGCCGGTAGTATCCAACCAAATAGCAGTTAAGGTCAGCGGGGCTGTTACATCTTTTATCGCTGAGTCAGGATAGTAAGTAACACCGCCGTTGCTCCACCATTTGAACACATACGGGGCATCAGCCACAAAGGTGTTGCTGCCTCTTACAATAGCATCAACGCCGTAATACACGCTGTCGATTACATCGTTACCTATGCCGTGGTCGCCTTTTTTGTAGGTGATAGCAACCTTGCTGCCGCCGGGAACTGTGCCTGTGGTGTCTCTCCATATAGCCGTCAAAGTCAGCGGTTCGCTTACTGTGAAGGTGCTACCGGGGTAGTAGGTGTTGCCGTTATCGCTCCACCACTGGAACACATACGGGGCATTGGCTGTGAAGGTGTTGGCGGGGCGAACGGTGTGGATGTCGCCCAGCATTACGCTGTCCACCTCATTGGCGGCTGTGCTTTGCGCACCGGATAGGTAGGTGATGGCTACTTTGCTATCTATTACTATCAAGGTGCCGGAGTCGAGGGCGAGGGTGTAGTTGCGGTTGAGCGTGCCGCTTGCCACCGGAACAATTGCCTTGGGATAGGTACCTATGCTGCTTGTAGATTGAGTGCAAGACAAAGCAACCGTAATGCCAACATTATCGCTGCCCACAAGACCTTCATATTTGTAGGTGGTGCCCAAGGCTGCAGGTTTCACCGAGTTGTCCTTTCTCACGGTCTGCTCAAGTGCCTGCAAAGTCAAGCCTCTGGGCGTGATGTTGAACAGCACGGTGGTGTCCGTCAAAACAGTGGTGTCGTTGGCAGGACTAAAATAGGCATAAGCCTTGTAATTGCCCACGTCGATTTTGGCGGTGTCCACAGCAAGGGTTACGGTGGTTCCGTTGTCGAGGGTTACCGTAGCCGTGGGCTTTTGAGGCAAGCCGTTGTACACAAACGAGGTGGTGCTGTTGTCCCAGTTTACCGCAAGGCTGTGCCGCTCGGTAACGATGAGGTAGCCTCCGTGATACTCGAAATCGTAGTTGCCGGACTCTCCGCCATCAACATATATATCGTAGTCACTTTTAATACTCTCCTTTTCTGCATCTGTCCAGATTGTAGGCTCAAGGGTGAGGCTGCTTTTATCTTCGCCGTACTCCCATCCGGCGTAAGTGATGGTGAGCGGGGGATTGTTGGCACCCTGGGTCTTGGTCTTGTTGTCGGCAGTTACCGTCAGCGTTTTCTTGTTGATTGTAAAGTTGGCGGTTGCCTCCGTTTGTTGATAGTTGTCATTTGCCGCAAAGGTGGCGGTTACCTTGTAATTGCCTGCATTTTTGGGCGGAGTTGCGCTCTGGTAGGTGCTGCCTGTGATGTTCTCGTACATATAACTTACACCTGTGGTGGTGCTATGGGTAGTAGAGTTAACAACAGGAGTATTGGGCACGCTGCCGTAGGTCCAGTTGTTAAGACTTACAGTAGCACTACTGCCGCTGCTCGGAGTTACATTCACCGTTATATCCAAACTAAAGTCGTTGTAGTTGGCAGGGTCGGCGTTGTACTTGGCGGGGTAAGTGCTTTGCGCAACCGTCAGTTTGGTGCTGCCGTCGACCCAACTGAAATTCGACTGCAAGCCGCTTACGTCGCTCAATGTGTTGGTGGACGTATAAACTGCTGTTAGAACAGGGTGCGTAATGCCCACATAATCGGCTTTATTGATGGTGAACTGCACGCTGGTGTTCGTCAAGATAATGGTGTCGTTGGCGTTGGCATCGGCATCACTAAAACGGGCGTAAGCCGTGTAAGTGCCCACGTTGGTTTTGGCGGTGTCCACGGCAAGGTCTATGATGGTTCCGTTTTGGAGGTTTACCGTAGCCGTAGGCTTTTGAGCCGAGCCGTTGTAAACAAACGAGGTGTTGCCCCATTCTACCGCAAGGCTGTGCTTGGGGGTGATAGTGAGGAAGGCGGTTTGATAGTCGAATTTATAGTTGGCGGCCTGTCCTGGAATAGCACCGGATACTAAATTATTAGTGGCGTCAAGCCAGTATATCTTGTAATCACTACCTACAGGACTCTCCTTAACCGCATCGGTGATAGGTTGGGGAGTAACGGTCAAACAACTTTCATCATCATTGTACTCCCATCCGCTGTAAGTTACCGTAAAGGTGGGATTGGCGGCGCCCTGGGTTCTGGTTTTGTTGTCGGCATTGACCATGAGTTGCTTTTTGTCGATTTGAAATTCGGCGCTTGCCGTCAGTTGGCTATAGTTGGTGGTTGCCGCAAAGATGGCGGTTACCCTGTACCTGCCTACGTTTTTGGGCTGAACGGCGCTGTGGTAGGTGGTGCCAACGATGCTATCGTACATAAAGGTTACATTCGCAGTGCCATTGGTGGCAGAGGCAACAACAGGCTCATTGGCATTGAGCGCGCCGTAGATCCAGTTGGCAAGCGTTACGCTTGCAGTGCCGACGGCAGGGTCGATATACACCCTAATGAATCCGGTTGCCGGTTCATAGTTGCCGCTGGGGTCGGTGTATATAACCGCGATGGCTTCGCCATTACCATCCGCCTGCACAAAGAGCGACCCGTCGACAGTGTTCCATACATAGGCGCTCGGCAAAGGAAGATGCGATATCATCAAACCCGTGTAGTAGGTAAAGTGAATGTCGTCGTGCGGCAAAAAAGTGCCGGCGGCTTTGGCTATAGTGAAAGGCGCGATGGGGTTCTCCAACTCTACGGTGTCGTTGGCCGGAACAAAACGGGCGTAAGCCATGTAGGTGCCCGCGTTGGTTTTGGCTGTGTCCACTGTGAGTGTTACCACCGTGCCGTTGATGGTTACCGTAGCCTCGGGCTTTTGAGCCGAGCCGTTGTACACCAACGAAGTGTTGCTCCACACTACGTTTTCGGTGCGCTTGTTGATAATGGTGAGCGTGTCGGGCACATAAGTAATGTCGTAGTTGTTGTATGCGGATACAGCGGGCTGCGCTAAGGTTATCGGATACTTGCCCACAGAACTCCCCTTGACTGCTGTGGTGGTAAGTTGGGGCTGAGTGGTCAAATTATTGGCAGCATCTTCGCCCGTTACAAAGCCTGTGTAACTCACTGTGAGCGTGGGATTGTCTGCTCCTTGCCTTTTGATTTTCGGGTCGGCTTTCACTGTGAGCGGTTTTGGGTCTATCGTAAAGTTGGCACCTACAAATTTAATGTAGTAGTTGTTGCCGGCAGATAAGCCGCCTTTGTTGATGGCGTAGGGCGAGCCTGCAACCGTATTGCCTGTGTTACGACTGAGCGCGCCGGTAAACGCCACAGTTTTGTCGCTATTGTAAGTAAGTGCGGGGTCGTTACTACCATAAATTTTGCTCGCGGCAAGAGCGGTTACTATTACCGTATCCGGAACTATGGTGAACTGCGTGCTGGCGCCCGACAACACTACGGTGTCGTTGGCAGGATTGAAACTTGCCGTGGCAGGGTAGTTGATGCCCGCATTGGTTTGCGCTGGGCTTACTGCGAGTTTTACTTCGGTACCGTCTATGGTTACCTTGGCTGCGGGCTTGTGCGCCTCGCCATCGTAGGTGAACTGCAAACTATCCCACACTACGTTTATGCTGCGCTTGGGGTTAACGATGAGCGTGCCGTCCACCTGCGCAATGTCGTAGTTGGGGGAGGCTGCGTTAGCTACCGTTATCGCATAGTTGCCTGCAGGGCTGTCCTTTGTGGCTGTGGTGCTCACATCGGGCTTAGTAAATGTGAGAATGTTTTCATCTTCGCTGCCCACAAAGCCGCTGTAAGTTACTGTGAGCGCGGGCATGGGGGCGCCCTCCGTCTTGGTTTTGTTGTCGGCGGTTACCGTGAGCGGTGCTTTGGTGATGGTAAACTGGGCACCCAACGCAAACTTAATGTAGTAGTTGTTGCCGGCTGATAAACTGCCTGGGGTGATGTCGTAGGGCGAGCCTGCAACCGTATTGCCTGAGGTACGGCTGAGCACGCCGTCAAAGTCGTTGCCTGTTACCAAAGTTTTGCTCACATTGTAAGTAAGTACGGGGTCGTTACTACCATAAATCTTGCTCGCGGCAAGGGGCGTTACTGTTATAGTATCGGGCACTATGGTGAACAAGTGGGTGTAGCCCGACAAGGCGATGGTGTCGATGTTGGTAACGAAACTTGCTACGGCGGTGTAGGTGCCCGCGTTGGTTTTGAGCGTGTCCACATAGAGGTTTACAATACTACCATCTATGTCTATGAAAGCCTCAGGCACGTGTGCACTGCCATCGTAGGTGAACAACAGATTGTTCCATTGTACGTTTTCGGCACGCTTGCCGGTGATTTCGAGTGTGCCCGGACGGTAGGCAAATTCGTAGTTGCCCGACACGCCGCCCGATGCCTTGATGGTGTCGAGGAAAATTCCCAAAGAGTTGCTGATGTCCACTGTGGTGCCGGCTGTGGGTAGAGTAGTGAGACTATTAGATTCGTTGTCGGGGGACACAAAGCCGCTGTAACTTACAGTGAAGACAGGATTGAGGGTGCCTTGCCTCAAAGTCTTGTCGTCGGCAGTTACCGTCAGCGTTGCCTTTTTTATTTCAAATTGGGCACCCGTAAAGTCAATGTGGTAGTTGTTGCCTGCTGTTAAAGTGCCTTGGGTGATGGCGTAGTAGGGCGAGCCTATAACATCTTTGCCTTCGGCACGACTGAGCGAGCCTGTAAAGGCGTTGCCCGGGGCTTCATACAAATTTTTACTCTTAGTGTAAGTAAGTTCGGGGTCGGCGCCGGCGCCGTTGTAAACTTTGCTTATAGCATTAGCCATTACTTTTACCGTATCCGGAACTATGGTGAACTGCACGCTGGCGTTGAGCAAAGTAGAGGTGTCGTTGGGCTGGGCAAAACGAGCGTAGGCAGTGTAGGTGCCTGCTTCGGTTTTGGCTGTATCCACCAAAATAGAGGCACCGTAGATGTCCACCGTAGCCGTGGGCACCTGAGCCGTGCCATTGTAAACAAAAGTGGTGTTGCCCCATGCTACCAAGCCGTTGAGTTTGGGGTCAACTTTAAGGTAGCCCACTTCATAGTAGAAATTGTAGTTGTTGGATAAGCCTAAAACAGCACCGGGGGCTAAAGTAGTACTGCCGGGGGAATAAACGTATATCTCGTAAGTATTGGCAGTACTCTCCTTCTCTGCATCGGTTACGAACACGGGTTCAGTGTCGAGGTCTTCCGCGGTGTCGCCATAGACAAAGCCGCTATAAGTGAAGGTGAGCGGGGGATTGTTGGCGCCTTGCCTTTTGACTTTGTTGTCGGCTTTCACCGTCAGCATCTTGGGGTCCACCGTGAGCGTTAGGCTGGCTTCGGCAGATTCGGCATAATCGGCATCACCCAATTTTTTGACATAAATGATGGTATAGTTTGCACCGTGGATGCTTACTGTGGTGCTACTGCCGGTGCCGGTGTTTGTTACGGTTGCCACTGCTTCGTTTTCGCTGCGCCATTCGTAATTGCCGGTGCCGGCGCCGCCGCTAACATCAAGGGTAAAGGCATTTTCGCCGTAGGTTTTGGTGAGGCTGGCGCCTTGCGTAATCACCGGTGTGCCCTGGCTGAGATAGTCAATGGTTTGATTGGCGATAACCGCCGTGGTAACAGGCAAAGTGTAGTTGCTTGCCAGCGTGCTCGTGGTCGTCTTGAGCGTTACCGTTACCGTTACCGTTTTGTTGCCGATGCCGGCGTTGGGGTTGTCAAACTCCGCTGTCCAGTCAAAATCGGCGGGCGAGGCGAGCACTTCGTCCTGCACTTCACCGTCCAAGGTTACGCCTATAACCGTTGCCGTTGCGTCGCCATTATAAGTTTTTTGGGCTACTGTGGCAGCACTCGTGTTGATGGTGAGCGTTTTGGCAAAGATGCTTGCCGTAACGTTGGCCGGCTGTGCGCTCAGC
>BNTQ01000122.1 GCA_025996715.1 Bacteroidia bacterium
CCCAAGTTGTCGCGAAAAGTGGGCACTTTGATGACCTCCGGCTTGCCCTCGCTGTTGGTAACGCGAACAGGTTTGCCTGTGTAGCCGCCATTCCACGTGCGGTAGTACTGCACGTGGTCGCCCTGAGTGCTGTACATACGCGGAAAAATAGTGGTAAACCGCTTGTCGTACACCAACTTTTGCTTGTGGTCAACAATCTCGTAACGCCCATTGAGCGCGGCATACACCGCAGCACCCTGCTCGCCCGAAGGCTGCGGCGCATTAAAGTATTGCCCCGAAAACAAAGGACGGTCGCCGTATTGGTCGCGGGCAAGGTAGCCCATCAAGGCAAACACATTGTCGGGATTGTTTTGGTCCATCGAAGGGTTGGCCGCCGAGCGAATGAGCACCATAGCATACGAGGCATAGCCCAATATGATGACCGTGGCGCAAAGCAGTATGGTATTGGCAAGCACTTTGCCTTTTATATGGGTGCGATAAATCAAGTAGGCAAGCACAGCAAATAGAATGAAGGCATACACCACCAAGCCTGTGTTGTAGGGCAATCCAAACGAATTGACAAACAACAATTCAAACCACGAGCCTACTGTAAACGTGCCGGGCACAATGCCATAGAGGGTTGCACCCAATATAGCCACCGACACCAATAGAGCATAGAACAAGCCTTTGTAAGTAGTTTTGTATTTTTTGAAATAATAGATGAACACCATTGCCGGAATAGCCAACAAATTCAACAAGTGCACGCCAATTGACAAACCCATCAAATAGGCAATGAGTATTATCCAACGATTGGCATAGCCTTTGTCGGCTTCGCTTTCCCACTTGAGCATTGCCCAAAACACTACGGCTGTAAACAGCGACGACATAGCATACACTTCGCCCTCGACCGCCGAAAACCAAAAGGAATCTGAAAAAGTATAGACCAACGCGCCCACTGCACCTGCACCCAAAATGGCGATTTGTTGATAGGTGCTGTATTGGGCGTTCTCATTGGCTTTGAACATTTTTTGCGCCAAATGGGTGATGCTCCAAAATAGGAACAAAATAGTGAATCCGCTGCACAAAGCAGACATCACATTGACCCACACCGCTGCATTTTCGGGCGAGGCAAGGATGGTAAAAAACCGTCCTATCATGATGAACAAGGGTGCCCCGGGCGGGTGTCCCACCAACAATTTGTAGGAGCAGGCAATGAACTCGCCGCAATCCCAAAAACTGGCGCTACTTTCGATGGTGGCAATGTACACCCCACACGCAAATAGCCCAACAATCCATCCAATAATCAGGTTTAATCTCTTGAAACTCAACATATTAAGTAATTTAAAATAATGAATTAAAGGACAAAAAATCAATATAAAACTCGCGAAGATACGCATATTTTTTATTTTTAACAGCACTTTACCGCTTTTATTTTTGTTTATTTATAGTTATCTTTGCAAATGATGACATTTTAACTATAAATGATGATTATGGAGAATGAACAAAAACACGATTTTATTACGCAAGCCAAAGAGGTTTTTGCTACAGAAATCGCAGAGTTACAACGAGTTGCCAAAGATATTGGCAACGAAATCAACATTGCGGTAGAACTCATTTACAAAGCCGCCGGCAAGGTGGTCATCACCGGCATTGGCAAAGCGGGGATTGTGGGGCACAAAATAGCGTCTTCGCTGGCTTCAACAGGCACCAACGCCATTTTTCTCAATGCTGCCGAAGCGCAACACGGCGACTTGGGTATGGTCGAAAAAGGCGATGTGGTCATTGCCATATCCAACAGCGGCACTACGCAAGAAATTTTGAACATTTTGCCTGTCCTCAAACGGCTACAATGCTCGCTCATAGCCATTACAGGCAATCTCGAATCGCCGCTGGCGCACCAAGCCAATGTGGTGCTCGACGCACACGTTGCCCGCGAGGCTTGCCCGCTGGGCTTGGCGCCCACGTCTTCAACCACCGTAGAGTTGGTGCTGGGCGATGTGCTCACGGTTTGCCTCATCAACCGCCGTAATTTTAGAGCCGAAAACTTTGCCTTGTACCACCCGGGAGGTGCTCTGGGACGAAAATTATTGACCCAAGTGAGCAGCATTATGAAAACGCAACTACCTGTGGTTCAACAAGATACAACATTCCAAAACATCATTTACGAGGTCAGCAGCAAGCGGATGGGCATTACTTTGGTGCAGTACCAAAACGAGGAAATTATGGGTGTAATTACCGATGGCGACATCCGTCGTGCTATTGGAAAATATGGCAAAGACGTGATGCAAATTGTTGCTACCGATTGTATGTCCATCCATTACAAATCTATTGAGCCGCAAGAAATGATTAGCGATGCCTTGGAGTTGATGGAGGAGCACAAAATTATGAACTTAGTGGTGCAACAAGCCAATAGCCGCAAGGCTCTGGGAATTTTGAGCATGCACGATATTATTGAGATGAGAAAATAGTTGTGCATTGATAAAAAAAGAATTAATCAAAATTGTGAGAGTCTTTATTTAATTTTCATCTAAATGTTGTTTTCAAAATCGTATATTCGTTATTTTTTGCAAACCAAGTTCTTACTTTTTGAAGTGCCTGCTCCACATTGCCTGCAATATCGCCGGAGGGGTCTATGGCAACCGGAAAATCAGCAATGGCGGGGGCTATCAACGGGATAATGAGATAAGCACAATTTATTTTTTCCGACATATCCGGATTTTGACTTGCGCATAATTTTTTATCATCGGCGAGCAAATTCACGCAAAAATCTATCGCCGCTTTTTGCCGCATATACACCAAATCGGGCAACACATAACTCACCAAATCGCTGTTCACAGGTAACTTTTCGACCTTGCGCATACAATAGGCAATCTGCGCAGAGTCGCCCATTCGGGATAGTGCCAACGCAATGTACCACTTGTTTCTTTGCGGCAGATTGGCTTTGAGCAATACGCTGTGCAATGCATCTTTTCCGGTATCAATATATCCGGCAAGCAACACCAATTCTTTGTAGTGCGGCATTGTGGTATAGGAAATCTTATGATTGATGATGGCTCTACATTTATCATCAAAATCTTGTGCCGAAAATTCTTGCAAATGCCGCAAAACCTGTCCTACAATACCTCCGTCAGCATCACCAATGGCTCGTAGCAAATGCGTTACAGCCATCGTTCTGCTTTGATGCGCACTTTGCAAGCCTTTTTTGTAAGTGAGATAATAGGCTTTTTGCCTGATAGATACTACGCTATCGGTGTAATAGGCAGCCAATTGTTCTGTCAATTGTTCCACAGAATAAGTGAGTATCTGTTGCTCTTGCTTGTAGTTCAACTGCCCCGAACGCAAAGCAGAAAAATACGCGCTGACCTCACTCGCAGAAAGCCCCGCCTGCACCAGCGGCAACATCCCAATCATCAAACATATTATTTTTTTCATACAAATTTAAGTTTCAGGTTTCAGGTTTCAAATTATTTATTGCAAATATACACAATATCTTGATACCCCAATTATTCATTATTAAAAATTTCCTTCCATCACCACTTTTTTGTTTTTTCTGTCGAGCGATACGCCGAATGAATAACTATATGCGAGTTGGGCAGAGTATTGCTGCGTTTTTCGATTTTGTCCGTTGTTGAGAATTGCGGCTATACTCAAATTAAAATTATGTTTTTTGTACAAGGTATATCCACTCGTGAGACGCAAATTGACTATTTTTGCCGTAGTTTGTTCGTTATTGAATATATGGCTATAGGTGGCAATCAGTCCTGCTCGCAGAACTTCCACAAAAGTTTTTTGCACCGACAAATTGCCACTCACTGTTCCTGTGTATGAGGCAGGCAATTGGTTGTGATTGTAGTTGACGGACGACGAAATGTTCCACTTTGACGGAACGTGTGCCCACTGCCACGTCAGCGCACCATTGTAAATTTTGTTGCCTTGATAGGCAGAATACTCTTGTTTTTCGGAGGCTTGCTGATACATAAAACTTGCGGATAGGCTTTGGCGTTGTTGTTCGGTATTTTGCAACAGATAGGAAGCATTAGCCGATGTGGTCAAGTTGAGTTGTGTGTATTCTAATGTGTCGAGATTTTGAAATTCATTGGTTTGCGTAATTTGGTCATAAATATCGCTGATGTGCACATACGATTGAACGTTGGAAAAACTTGCTCCTACGTTCCATTTTTTACCAATGGGCGCAGAGATATTGGTCGCGTAAATCATTCGCGAAGTGGTGTTGTTCTTTTGTTTTTCCAAATTGTCGTGTTGATAACCGCCATCAAGAGATAGATTGATGGTTTTGATGGCGGTAGAAAAATTAGCCGTGATGTTTTCAAAATCACTCAGCATATAGTAAGAGCCTAAGGTAGTGTAATTGGGCGCAACACGCTCGTAAGTTGCACCGATATTTCCAAAGGACGAAGCATGTGTAAGGTTGCTGCGTATGGCGTGATACACAGCAACATCGCCATTATTGTTGAACAACGCAGACGCAAAATTATTGTTGTCGCTACGCAAAATGTTGCGATTGACGGCACTCATTCCGTATTCGGTGTTGAGAGAAAGTTGGTCTGTTATTTTGAGGTTCAAACACGCGCTGCCCGAAAGATTATCTTGCGGCAACACCGCCACGCTGTCCGGATTGTAAAAATGCACCGACCCTGCTACGTCTTTGGCTTTGAACAGATTGAGGCTGACCCCAAAACGCTCGCCTGTATATTCGCCTTTGAAACCTCCGCCCATACGTTTGTACACCGGCATAGTGCCGCCGCCTTGTTCCGGCACGGCTTCTTTTAATTGCCCATAAATGGCAGTGAATTTGAATTTTCCGGGCGTCAGTTCCACGCCGCCGCCAAAAATTTCGTGTCCGGTGAGTGTGTAGGGCGAAAATTGCAAAGAGGTATATCCTGCGTGCAACTTCACCCATTTGTAGGATGGTGATAGTGAAAAGCGGTTGAACGGCAACGAATAGCCGCTGCTGAATTGCTGATTGCTGTAAGCAATTGACAACGGTACATTGACCACACCCAAAAAATTAAA
Source organism: Bacteroidia bacterium (assembly GCA_025996715.1). Taxonomy (GTDB): domain Bacteria; phylum Bacteroidota; class Bacteroidia; order Bacteroidales; family UBA932; genus BNTQ01. The sequence continues at coordinate 5,014 of BNTQ01000122.1, forward strand.
GTTGAGATTGCCCGACAAAAAATAGGAATATGGACTTCGCACATTGCCGTCGGTGAAATTCGCTATTTGATTGAATGCCGTCCCGCCATTAGCAATCACCCAAGGTGCTTTGATAACCGCTTCCACATCTTGAGCCAACAAAACGGATGTTGCACCGTGAATAATCATAGTGAAAACGACCGCACAGAGTCGCAAAAATCCGATAGAAAAAAAGCGATTCAATTCATTTCAAAATGGTTTTTTATTTCATCATAATTTTATCACTCAACGCCGATGTAGTCTCGTCGGCATAAACGGCTTTTATTCGGTAAGCGTATGATTTTTCGGATGCAATATCATCATCGATGAACGAGCCGCTCGCGGAATTACCCAGCAACCGTAAGGGCTCATCGTCCACGCTGCGATATATCAACACGCGCTTTACCGCTTTGTCGGCGGTAATTGTCCACCTGAGGCGTGCCTTGTCTTCGAGCCGCTGTACTTTTAGTAAAATTTTTTCTGCACTACTCGACGCCGCTGTGCCTTGCATAGGTTTTGAGGGAGCCGAAAACAATCCGCTTTGGTCTTCGGCAGCAATGCGATAACGGTAGGTTTTGCCCGATTGTACCGCCTTGTCGGTATAGAAAGAATGCGCATCGTTGCTGCGGGCAACAACAGCCAGCGGTAGGTAGGCAGTATCGTCCGGCGTTTGCCTATACACGTGATGCCGCGCCACATCGCTGCTTGTGCTGTTCACCCACGTTACGGTCAGCATTTTTTCTTGCTCAATCCCTTTGATGACGGGGCTTACAGGCGGAATCAAATCAGGTTTATCCAAGGTCAATAATTGCGAAAACGCGGACTGATTTTGCCGCAGGTCAATGGCACGTACCTTGTAGTATGCCTTTGCATCCAAGGTTTTGATGTTCACCGAATCCGCAAAAAAACTGTCTTTGATAACAGCAGGATGCGCCAGCATAAACTCAAAATCGGGACGGTTGGCTTTGTACACGCGGTATCCGTCAATATCTTTTTCTGTGTTGTGCGCCCAACTGATAAGCACATGCCCTGTGCTGTCTATGTTTCCTGTTAATTTTGTCGGCGGAGCAGGCGGCGTGCTATCCAACAATTCGGCATAGGTTACCAAAGGCGAAATCGCTTCTTTTGTGTTGTCAAACACCGACACCGTGTAGTAATTGGTCAGTTCCGGTTTTAGGTCCGTGAAACTTCGCGCAGTAGAATTTTTTATCTGATGTATCATTTCCTTAGTGCCATCGGGCTTTGACGAACGGTATATTTTGAAACCGGTGATGTATTCGTTTCTATTTTCGGGATAAAGCCACTGCAACTCAACCTTGCTATTATCTATCACGGTGTTGCCTGTTATGATGGGAGCAGTTGTTATAGGAATACGTCCTTTGCCCACAACGGTATCGCTCGGCGGTCCCGTTTCGCCAAAAGCATTGACTCCTCTCACACGGTAATAATATACCGCATTGTTGTTTTCGAGTGTATCTGTTTTGTAGGCTCTTTGCGGCGTGATGCCTTCGTCGGCAAGTTGCACGGCAGCATTGTCGCTCAGCGGCACAAAGCGTTTGCTGTCGGTAGATTTTTCTACAATGTAACTATTGTAAATGTGGTTCAAGTACAGTATGTCCCACGAC
>BNTQ01000123.1 GCA_025996715.1 Bacteroidia bacterium
TTTCATTATTGTCCAAATGGGTGGGATTTTCATAACCGCAGGTTGCAGACCTGCGGAAGATTGAGGTGCTATTTAAGGTAGGGCTTACATATCAATAGTAATTGAGAGTTGAGAATGGAGAATTAAACGCGCAACCCGTAAGGGTTGAATTTTCATAACCGTAGGCAAGCGCAGCGTAGCCTACGGAAAAAAGCAGCCACAGCACACGGCGCGCGGCGCAAAAACAATGCCTTGAAAAACAGTGGCTGTCCGCGCGCAAGAACGGGACTTGCCAAATGTTTTTCTATTGATATGAATGTCCTACGGACAATTTCGCAAAACTTTATGCTTTCTAAACAACCTTAGTAGCCAATAAAATACCGTTGTAATTGAACCTTATTACCTTATCTGAACTGTGATTTTCGTATGATTTTTGTGATTAATATGATTTCATATAAATCACAAAAATCAAATAAATCATAGTTCAGACATTATAACTGAAAAATTTGTACCTTCGCGCGTGTAAAAATTACAACAAAATTTTAATTCAAATGAACCCGTCCCCCTTTTTGCAAACCGTTGCCGATGATTTATTCGCGCGTTATGGCGAAAAAATTAGTAGCCTTTCATTTGTTTTTCCGAGCAAACGCTCGCAATTGTATTTTTGCAATTACCTCTCACAATTGCTGCAAGAGCCGCAGTGGCAGCCCACTGTAGTAAGTTTGGATGATATATTTTCGCAAATTTCGGGCTTGCAGGCGGCAGAGCACTATCACTGTATTGCTGTGCTGTACAAGGTTTACAAAGAGTGTTACAATAGCGAAGAAAGTTTTGACCGCTTTTACACTTGGGGCGAAATGCTGCTCAACGACTTTGACAGCATTGATAAATACTTGGTTGCAGCCGAAAAATTATTTGTCAATTTGCGGCACAGCAAACAATTGGATGCCGATTTTTCTTTTTTGTCAGATGAGCAAAGAGAGATGGTGCAATCGTTTTGGAAAAATTTTTCAGCCGAAAAATCCACCGGTTTGCAAGAAAATTTTGAAAATATATGGGCGGCACTATTGCCTATTTATCAAAAATTTGGAGCGCAACTTCAATCGCAAAATGCAGTATATCAAGGACTGATGCAAAGGCGAGCGGTAGAAGTATTGAAGCAAAAAAACTACGACTTTGGCGAACAACATTTTATTTTTGTTGGATTGAATGCCGTTACCGAATGTGAAAAAAAATTGTTGCACAGCCTCAAAGATGCCGGCAAGGCTGATTTTTATTGGGATTACGACAATTACTATGTGGACAATCAAAGGCAGGAGGCAGGTGAATTTATGCGCTACAATTTGCAACATTTTCCGTCTGTCAATTCCTCTGCATCCACCGACAATTTTGGGCAACACAAGGATATTCAAGTGGTGGCAGCGCCTTCGGATGCTTTGCAAACCAAGTTGCTGCCGCAAATGTTGGACGAACTGCGGGGCAACACGCCTTTGAGTGCATTGCGCAACACCGCCATTGTGTTGGTGGATGAGGGTTTGCTGCTGCCTGTGCTCTACGCTATGCCCACCCAAAACGACAAAAACGATAGTGATGGAATCGCTGCATTCAATGTAACAATGGGCTATCCGCTACAACAAACTCCTGTTTATAGCCTCATAGAAATGATTGCCAATTTGCACAAAAACGCGCGGCAAGAAAATAATTTGTGCAAATTTTATTACAAAGACGTGCTGGCAATTTTGCAGCACCCCTACCTGCAAACTGTTTATCCGCAACAGATGCAGCAATTACAGGAGAGCATTGTAAAAAACAATCGCCTCTATGTGGATACCGATTTTTTTGCAGCATTGCCCAGCCCAATCAAGGAATTGTGGGCACCTCCCGCATCCTATTCGCAGTTGTGCACTTGCCTTGTTCAATTGTTGCAACGCATCTCTATGCAAGACAAAACGCCAGCGGCAGCGGATAACGACTTGACCAACGAATACATTGTGTGCGCTTGCAGCGAAATCAAAAAATTGCACAATGCCCTGCAAAATAGCGGTTTGGAAATAACGCCAATCATGTTGATGAGCCTATTGTGCAATGCCTTGAAGAGTACAAAAATTCCGTTTGAGGGCGACCCCATTACTGAGGTGCAAATTATGGGTATTTTGGAAACGCACACCCTCGATTTTGACAACCTAATTGTGCTTTCGCTCAACGAAGATAAACTTGCCTACCGCAACAGCAATGCCTCGTTCATTCCCTACAACCTGCGCCGTGCCTTTGGGTTGCCCGTTTTGGAGCAATACGATGCCTTGTATGCCTACTATTTTTATCGTCTGTTGCAACGTGCCCAAACGGTGCGATTGCTCTACAATAGCCAAACCGAAGGCATGCGCAGCGGCGAAATCAGTCGTTATGTGCGGCAGATGCAACAAGAAAGTCCGCACACTTCGCTACAAACGATACGCACGGTAACCTACCGTGTCAATACTCGCCAAGCCTTGCCTATTGTGGTTTGCAAAGATGACAACGTACAGCAAAAATTGCAAGAATTTGCAGACGGACAACGTGCATTTTCGGCAACTGCTTTGCAAAAATTGATGGCGTGCCCTTTGCAATTTTATTTTTCGGCTATCGCCTGCATCAAAGTGCCCGACGAGATTACCGAAGATGTGGACGGCAAAACAATAGGCGATATTTTTCATCACACGATGGAAATTTTGTACAAAAATTTTGTTCATCAACAAGTGGATGAAAAGATGTTGCGGGAATTGCTACAACAGCGCGAAGCGTTGGAAACATTAGTGTTGCAGCAAACAGCATCCGTCTATTTGAAGGACATCAAAGAAGTGGAAGCCGTGAAAAAAAATGGGCAACTATGGTTAGCCGGCAAAGTGGTGCAAAAATATGTAGAAAATACTTTGCACTACGATATACGCCGCGCGCCTTTTACAGTGCGGGATACAGAGCATCATTTTGCAACTCCTATCGCCTTGCACATCAACAACACCGAAAAAAAAATTTTGTTCAAGGGCAGCATTGACCGCATCGACAGCAGCCCGCAAAGCACCGTCATTATTGACTACAAGACAGGTGGTATGAATGCCGGCGCACTCAAACTAAATTCTATCGAAAGCCTATTTGGCAACGTCAATGAGCAACGCAAAGAAATTTTTCAAACCTTACTCTATTCATTGACCTTGCATCAAGAGGAGCCAACAGCCGCCATTGAGCCTGCACTCTACTTTTTGCGCAAAATCAACAGCCCCGATTTTGACCACCGCATCGTTTTTGACAAAGAGCCGCTCTGCAATGCCGTGCCCTTGTTAGACGAATTTAAATCGCACCTGCAAATGCTGCTGGGCAAATTGTTTGACCGCAACCAAGCATTTGTGCAAACAGAGGATGCCGCAGCGTGCACCTACTGCGCCTACAATATGATTTGCCAACGAAATACAATTTAATGTTATGATGAAAAAAATTTTTTTTATTATTGTTGCTCTTGTGCTCATGCCCCGATGGGGCTTGGCGCAAGAGAATGAAACTGCGCACAAAAAAACCTATCCTGCGCTTTCCTACAAGCAACCCAACGACAGTTTATATCGTTTCCGGTGGCAACAATGTATTGCCCCTGCGGTGGTGGTGGGGATGACGGCAATTCAATCCACATCTTGGATGCGGGATATTAACAAGAGTGTAAAAAACGAAGTACAGAGCATTAATTTCAAAAATCCATCCGATGATTATTTGCAATATGCGCCTATGGCAGTGGGCTTGGCATTAGACGCAGTGGGCGTTTACGGACATCATCACATTTTGGACAAAACCATCATTTTGGCAACCGCTGCCCTATTGGAAGTGGCAATAGTCAATGGAATGAAATACTCTATTGGCACCTTGCGACCCGACGGCAGCACACACAATTCGTTTCCTTCGGGGCACACGGCAACGGTATTTATGGGAGCAGAATTTTTGCGCAAAGAGTATGGCGACCAATCGGTGTGGTACACCATTGGCGGGTATTCGGTGGCTACATTCACCGCCTATATGCGAGTGCAAAACAACCGTCATTGGCTCGCGGATGTAGTGGCAGGAGCAGGAGTAGGAATCTTCTCTACACAAGTCGCCTACTGGGTTTACCCCTATTTGCGCAAAGCGATATTTCCAAAACAAACCTCATCCGCCTACGCCGCTACCCTAATGCCCTACTACACCGGGCAACAATCGGGCGTGGGATTGGTGATTGTGTTCTAAGTTTTTACTTCCTTAAAATCAACATATTCGCCCACATCATCGGGGATAGTAGGCTTGGCTGGGGTGCTGTGCGAATGCTGTTTTTGCTTGCGCTGCTGCGCACCTGCTTGCTTTGCCGTTTTGCGCATAGCAAAAGCCGATAGTTGTTTTCCAAAGAGTCCAAAAAACAACCACAAGCCAACAATTATGAGCAAAAATCTTACCACAGCGCAAGCGTAACAATACGAAAAATCCCGTTAATACTTTATGTTATGGGATTTGAGCACCATCCGCGCAAGGTTGAGCAGCGTGGGGTCGTCAAAAGTTACCAAGCCGCCATCGGGACCTTGCTCAAAGTGAATGCCCACCGCGCTCACCGTGCGATGGTCGCCGCCAAAATAGTTGCGCACGTAGTCGGCACTGGTGTTGAGCAACTCTGCCATTTTGTGAGTGCTGCCCTCAGGCAAGGCATCTTTGATGCGCCGCAATGCGTTGAATGTAATTGTATCCATAGTATAAAGTTTTTAAAGAAAAAAAGCGGTTAAAAGTAGTAACTTTTTGCAAAACTACAAAAATTATATGCTTTAATTTTATTTTTTTTCTGTTAAAAAAACTTATTGGAAGAATTTTTTTTAATAAAACATTGATATACAACCACTATTGTCCGATAAAAAAAGGCAAAAACAGTAGAGACACGGCATGCCGTGTCCCTACTGTTTTTATTCCGGCGTCCCCCCTTTGGGGGTTAGGGGGTGGGTGTTTGTTATTGCACCACCAATTTAGATATATTCTCGCCCACTTTCACAAAGTAAATACCTGCTCTCAGTCGCGACACATCAATGGTAGCGGTATTGTCGGAGTTGAACTGCAAAATGGGCAGTTCAAGTAGTAATACTCCATTGATACTGTAAATCTCAACCGTAGGAGTATTAGTCCTGCTCTCAAGCATCAGCGTGCGTACATTGCCAATGTGCAGTTGGTATTCGTTAACAGGGATAGGGTTAGGATAGACCATCAGTGTGGACTTGGGGGATTTAACCACCATATCTTTCTCCGTAGAATAATAAATACCACCATCTTTGGTAGGCACCCTAAAAGTATATTTTCCCGGTGCGATTTTATCCTCACGAGTGGGTCCTGCTGAGTAAACAAAGCCTGTGTCTATCAGTTCTCCATCTCGGTACCAATAACAGTTGATAGGATGAATACCATTCTCACGCAATTTGCGCAGATTGAGAAAGATAGCATTATTGCCCAATTTTGCCACTGCATAGGTGTCAAACGACAGCAGGGTATCATTAGCAGTTGTGTCCACCCATCTTCTTGTCGTATCCACCACTATCAAGGTGCCCGAATCAATTGCAAGCCTGTAGTTGCTGTTGAGCGTACCGCTTGCCACTGGAATAATTGCCTTTGGATAGGTACCTACGCTATCGGTAGATTGGGTGCAGGTTAATGCAACCGTAACACCGGCAGCGTCGCCCGAAAGCAGACCTATGTATCTATAGGTGCTGTCCGGCACCGCGTTGGTGTTCACTGTGTCGTTCTGTTTCACTGTCTGGTCAAGTGCCTGCAGCCTCAACTCTTTGGGCGTAATGATAAAACTGTCGGTAGCCTCTGCTTGTTGATAGTTGGCATTTGCCGCAAAGGTGGCTGTAACCGTGTATGTACCTACATTTGTGGGACGAGTTGCAATAGACCCATAACTCGTGCTACCTCTGCCTGCGTACATATACGTTACACCAGCAATGCCATTAGTAGCAGATGCAGGAACAGGAACATTTGGCGTGCCGTACGTCCAGTCGTCGAGGCTTACGCTTGCAATGCCTATGCCCGGTGTTACATTCACCGTTATGTTCAAACTAAAGTCGTTGTAGTTGGCGGTGTCGGCGTTGTACTTGGCAGCGTAACTGCTTTGCGCTACGGTCAGTTTGGTGCTGTCGTTTGCCCAAGTGTAGCCCGACTGCAAACCGATTACGTCGCTCAATGTGTTGGTGGACGTATAAACTGCTGTTAGAGCGGGGTGCGGCGTAATGTCGGCGACGGCATAAGCGGCTTTTGAAATATGCACCTTAACAAGTCCTGTGGCTACTGCGTAGTTGCCGCTGGGGTCGGTGTAGGCGGCACTATAAGTGTGGCCGCTATCAGCAACATTGAGAAACTGTTCATTGTCCCATACATAGTTTGTGTCGGACAAAGCAACATCTGATAATTTTAAACCCGGTGTGTAGGTAACATAAATGTCTGCATGCGTGAAACTGCCTGCGGCTTTGGATATATTCACTTGAATAGTGCTCGTAGTGTCGTAGTAGTTGCCTGCGGGGTCAATGTATTTGGCGGGGAACATGTTGCCGCTATCGGCTACTGTGAGTG
>BNTQ01000124.1 GCA_025996715.1 Bacteroidia bacterium
TTTTTGCCTTGCAGGTAACTACATTGCCTGTTAAGTTGGAGATAAGTTTTTTGGGCTATATCACACACAAAATAACTGTGGGGGCGAATGATAAATTGCCGCTGCAAGTTCAATTGAAAGAAGAAACCACCAACATCGACGAGGTAGTGGTGGTGGGCTACGGAACGCAGCGGCGCAAGGAGTTGACGGGGTCAATTTCTACAGTTGACAAAGCCATTTTAGAGCATCCGAGTGTATCGCTTGATGCTATGTTGGGCGGTGCTGTTGCAGGAGTCAATGTAACGCAGAGTTCGGGACAACCGGGTGTCGGTTCATCTATTCGCATTCGCGGCGGCAATTCCGTTCATGCCGGTAATGAACCGCTCTACGTGATTGATGGTTTCATTTTTTACAGCGATAATTCTTCTACTTCAACAGGAATTAGCAATATCGAAGGCAACCTCAACCCATTGGCTGCTATTAATCCGGCGGACATCGAATCGATGGAAATACTCAAAGATGTGTCGGCAACAGCCATTTACGGCTCGCGCGGCGCCAATGGTGTAATCATTGTTACCACCAAAAAAGGCAACCGAAGCGGCAATATCGTAAATTATCAATATACCTTGGGAGTGGAACGGGTGAGCAAAAAACTGAATTTGATGAACGCCGCCCAATGGGCTGAAGTACAAAACGAATACGATTACAATTACATTGACGATGCCGCGGCTAATGGACCAAGTTATGATTGGCAGGATGCTATATTTCGTACTGCAACTATCCAAAATCATGACATTTCTATTGGCGGCGGCGACGACAAAACGCGCTATCTTATTTCGGGCACCTACACAAATCAAGAAGGCATTTTGATAAACACCGACTTTAAACGTTACAATGGACGGGTAAATATCGACAGAACTTTGTTTTCAAATTTGACAGTGGGCATCAACATTACAGGCAGCAAGAGCGAACAAAACAGCGTAACAGCCATAGAGTCAAGCAATCCTACCTATAAGGGACGCATCACTAATTCGCTTGGCTACGCACTGCGCATTGCGCCGGTAGTGCCCATTTACGATGCAGATGGTGGTTTCAATTACCACAATCCTTACGAAAAAAGCAATGATATGACCAACGCCGAGAACAAAAACCCTAATCCCATTGCCGATATGAATAACAATGTGGGTCAAAACATTAACACATCGCTGTTGGGTAGTTTTTACGCAGAATGGGGCATCATCGAAGGATTAAAAGCAAAAATCAATGTAGGTGCTAATTACAGCAACAGTACGCAAAATGTGTTTTCGCCGTCCACATCGGTGGTAGGGTTATTGTTGAAAGGATATAGCGCTATTGGCAACAAACGCTATCAGGCTATACAGCAAGAATATACACTGAACTACGCCAAACAATTGAATGACATTCATTCTTTTGACGTGCTGGCAGGCTACACTACTCAAAATACTTCGGTGAGGTCTGCAAGTGCCGCAACGGCTCAATTCAGCAACGAAGACCTGACCTTCAATAATTTGTACGATGGCAATTCTCCCGATTATCCCCGCTCAGGCGGCGACGATACGTGGCTAAATTCGGTATTGGGGCGTGTCAATTATTCGCTGTTGGGACGCTATAACCTCACTGCCACATTCAGGGCAGATGAATCGTCAAAATTGGCACCCGGACATCGTTGGGGATTTTTTCCATCGGTGGGTTTGTCGTGGAATATCAACGAAGAAGAGTTTTTGCGAAGCAACAAAACAATAAGCCGCGTCAAGTTGCGCTTGACTTACGGAACGGTGGGCAACCAAGAAATAGGAAATAATTTGTACGCATCCACTTATGTTGCTTCCAAAACAGGCGGCGAAACGGTGTACAAAAAAAGCAGATTGGGCAACAAAGATTTAACCTGGGAAACCACTGTGCAATATAATGCAGGCTTGGATGTTGGGCTGTGGAACGACCGTTTGTCATTTGTGGCTGACGTTTATTACAAAAAAACTTCCGACTTGCTATACAATGCTCCGCTTGATATTTCTTTGGGTTTTTCCAACCAAATGCGAAACGTGGGCAATGTTACCAACCAAGGCGTAGAATTGGCTACTCATGCTACAATTTTTGACAGACAACATTTTAAATGGACGGTATCTGCAAATTTTGCCCGCAACATCAATAAAGTTACCGACTTGGGTGATGTACACAGAATGCTTTCGGGCAATATAGTTTTAAAAGAGGGCGAGGCTTTAAATTCTTTCTACGGTCTTATTTTTGACGGCATAGTGCAAAAGGATGAAGATGTGTCAAAATTGCCTGAAATCGGTTGGAAATCAGGCACTCCGCAACCGGGCGACCCCAAATTTATAGATGTAACGCCCGATGGAGTCATTGACAAGGATGACCGTGTGATTATAGGAAGCGTGCAGCCCAAATTTATTTACGGATTGTCCTCTTCGGCAAATTACAGAGGCTTCGACTTGTTCATTGCCTTTCAAGGTTCACAAGGCAGTAAAGTGTATAACAGACTTCGGCTCGAATTGGAAACCCCCAACGGAAGTTACAATATGTCGGCGGATTTGCTCAATCGCTGGACAGAGGATAACCCATCCAATACAATTCCGAGAATATCACGAGAGATAAGAAGTGAATATTTAGATAGCCGTTATGCGGAGGACGCCTCCTATTTGAGGCTCAAAAATATAACATTAGGCTACACTTTGCCCATAAAAAGGATACAAAAATTGCCCATAAAATTTAGAGTTTTTGCTGTGGCACAAAATTTATTAACCATTACCCAATACAAAGGATACGACCCAGAAGTGGCTTCGGGCACAGATTTTGGAGTGTATCCCACAGCAAGAACGTTTTCGATAGGCGCCGGAATAACCTTTTAACATAAAATATTTTGTTATTTCAAAACTTTTATTCGACCTTTGCAATCGTAACAATTACCATACCTTTAATACACATAAAACGATGAAGAAATATCTGTTGTTATTCATAGTCGCAGTGGTTACCGAAAATGCGGCATCAGCGGCACCCACTATGCAGGATTTGATAGCGCTGCAACAGAGCGGCAACTACTCCTGCGTCATACTCAATGGCAACGAGCCGCGCAAGTTCAACCAGCGCGGCGTTGCCGACCTCTACGACTTGCTCCACAGCGAACCGTCGCTGCTCAAGGGTGCCACTATGGTGGACAAAGTCGTGGGCAAAGGTGCTGCCGCACTAATGATTGCAGGCGGCATCAAACGGTTGCATACTGCGCTCATCTGTACGCCCGCCTTGGAAATGCTGCGCAAGGCAGACATAGTGGTTACTTTTGACAAGGAAGTGGAATACATACTCAACGTGCGGCGCACGGGCTGGTGTCCTCTTGAGGTGCGCTGCAAAGACGCCGCCACATACCAAGAATGCCTCCCACTCATTGATGACTTTGTCAAGACGATGCGGCAATAGGTCGCTGAAAAATATACCCTATTGACGGTATTGCACACTCTATTTTGCCGCTGTACTTTTGTACCGTCAATTTCAAACAATGATTTACAAATAAATAAATAAATTTTTAAAATAGTATGAAAACCGCAATTATATTTACAGACCAGATGAACAAAGCAATGTGTATGTGCGCAGGTATGCGTATGTGTTGCTGTTTGTTCAAACAATTGGTCAGGTGAGGTATAATGCGAAATTCACGCAAGTATAAGAAGACCAATTGCCGCAAAAAAGTGATTGGTCTTCTTAGTTTTTGTTCACAGAGCGCAACAAACAATTGTCAATACGTCGCGAAATTGCCCATTGCAAGTTGCCACAGTTTTTTTATTCTTTATTTTTATTTTTTTTCTTTAATCATTTAAATTTTATTACAAATGAAAAACAAAATTTTTTATGCTGCGCTTTTAGCGCTACCGTTCGCACTCTATTCGTGCGACAAAGACAACAACAATGGCCCCGTTGACGAGGTACAAGGAGGCTTGGTTATCAAAAAAGATGCCGATGCAGCCAACATTGTAAAAGGTATTCTCAAGACACAAAGTCCGGGTTCGGGGCTGTCGTTTCTTGTAGAATCGGCGAGTGATGCTGCCGTCAGTTTTGAGGGCGATGACGATGCTGCCGGTCCCTTGATTAGCCGATTTGACATCACAGGTGCCAATGATGACTATGTTGGAGGCCAGTACAACAAGCATTATGTGGCAATTGCCCAAGTCAATGAACTGCTTGCCATACTGGATACTATTCCGGCGGGTGCTGCTGCAGATGGCTATATTCTTACCGTAGCAGGCAAGAATATCGCGCTTGGAGGTGCTTATTTTGCAAGAGCGTACTCTTATTTCAATCTTGTGCAGTTGTATGGCGGCGTGCCCATCTACACAGAAGTAGGCGAAACCAACGGTAGCCGCGCATCTGTGGATAATGTGTACAAGCAAATCGAAAGCGATTTGCTCGAAGCCGAAAAATTGTTGCCCACATCTACCGGCGTTAAAACCGTGCCCAGCAAATATGCTGCCCAAGCCATTTTGGCAAAAGTATATCTCACTTGGGCGCAATACTCCGCCCAAGGCGACTTGGACGAAACTCCTGCCGACCCGACTAAACTTGCCAAAGCGGTAACGTATGCCGACAAGGTGATTGAGAGCGATGAGTTTATCCTTTTGGATGATTTTACCAAAAACTGGGGTCGCCACAATAAGAATGGACGAGAACATATCTACAATCAGAGTTATGTGTTGGGAGATGCTCGTTCTAATGATGGCGGCAACCACCAATCGCACTGCGCCTTTTCTTATGGTTTTGATGCCAATCCCGATGACCAACCGGCACACATTGGGCCTGCATCATACGACCTCTACACAAAATGGGACAACAATAATCCCCAAAGGGCCTACGACCAACGCCGCGACTTTTCATACGCAGACCATTTGTTGAAACCCGGCACCGATTCTGTATATCAATTTAATCCAACAACAGGATGGTTGCCCCTCTTTGGTAAAGGTATCGACAGAAGTTTCCCGAATGGGGCTATAGCCGGCCCTACCGAGCGCGACCTTGACCGCATAGAAATTCGCTATGCCGAAGTATTGCTCATCAAAGCCGAAGCATTGATTGAACAAAATCAAGACCTTGGAGTAGCCACAGACCTTATCAATCAGGTACGTGACAGAGCATACAAAGATGCTCCTAATACTGATTACAGAATAATTGCATCTTCGCAGGCAGACCTCAGAAATGCTTTGCGACAAGAGCGTGCCAATGAATTTGTTTACGAACAAAAACGCTGGTTTGATTTGGTGCGCTGGCATGTTTTGGAAAAAACTATTCTCACGGTGAAAAACTACCCTGAATATACAGCCTCGCCTGCTGCAGGTACTTTCTTTGCAAAGGTCAAAAAACACCTGACCGAAAGAGTTGCAGCAGTTACAGGCAGCGGTGCAAAGTATTACACATTCCCAATACCGGATGCGGCTATCGAATCAAATCCAAATTTAGCAACTTCACATCATTGATTTTTTGTCAATATCAAATCTTTAATAACCATGAGTTAAAACCTTGACAAAATTCTAAATCTTGTTAGGGTTTTAACTTTAAAAATATCAAAATTATGTTCAAATTATATCTTACAATGGGTAGTTTGTTTATCTGTGCATCGGTGATGTCCGCACCCAAAACTGCCCCCAAGCCTGCCAACAAAGCATTGGAAACCATCAGCCAGCAAAGCATCGAAGCGCAGTTGACTTTTTTGTCGAGCGATGCTCTGCAAGGGCGGCAAGCGGGCAAGCAAGGCGGCAAAGTGGCAGCAGAGTACATCAAATCGGTGCTGCGCGATGTGGGTGTGAAGCCTTTTTTTGCCGATTATTGGCAAGCACTCGAAGCCTATAGTCCGGCGCGGGGCAAGCGCGGCGGCGGCTTTCAGGTGCATCCCGATTCCATTGCAAAGTACAAACAAGGTGCCGCCTATCGCCGCCTCAGTTTGCAAAATGTGGTGGGCTACATCGAAGGCAAAAAAACGAACGAGTACATTGTAATTGGTGCGCACTACGACCACATAGGCGTGGACGAACTGTTGGTGGGCGACCAAATTTACAACGGTGCCGACGACAACGGTGCTGCCGTTGATAGAAAGTTCGTGCGTTTGCAAACTACCTGTTTGCAGCACTGCATCTTGCCAATTGGTGCCTTGCTCAAACTGCGCCAACTCTTCGGCTGTGTAGTACAATTTTGGTTTGTTGTTG